>JALSJT010000124.1 GCA_026989175.1 Thiomicrorhabdus sp.
ACCCCCCTGTGGTTGCCCAGTTTGGCTGAATGTATTTGATTTTAGTGTTTTTCTGATAACTTATCGCTTGGCTTCATGTTACTTTTTGCTTGCCCAAAAAAGTAACCAAAAAAGGCACCCCGCTGACGCACTCGGTTGATCTAAGCTCGATAGCCTAACTTTTTGAACTCGCTTTGCTCAAACAGCAAAAAGTTATAACGGCTCTCTTCGCTAAGTTCAACGTCGAGTGCTTTCAGAGGGGGAGGTGGCGTTTAACTTTCTTTTTAGGCGTTTAAAAAATACATTATTGATTCAGTTTGGTTTAAGAAAAGCCTACAGAAATACTTGATCATTACAGCTTGGATAGGGGGGGAGAAAATTTATCAAAAACCGAGTTTATCCAACAGCAGGTTGCAACGTACCAAACCCAATTAGAGCGTTACGGAAACCTGTTTACGCAATTGGAAACACGACCCCAAAAATGGGTACTGTATTTTAGTGATTTGGATCGTTGGGTTGAGGTGTGAGGGTTTGGATTAAATTATATACGTAGGGGCAACCCCCAGTGGTTGCCCTGTTTATGCGTTGCGTGTCATCAGGGCAAGCACGGGGGCTTGCCCCTACGGGGGTGGCATACACTGCTTACTTCTCCAACGGCTTATGGCAGAACCACCAGTCATAGCAGTCGTATGTTTCGGTGCGTTTTTGAGCATCCGCTTCACTGGTTGCGGGTGGGACAATCACGCGATCACCAATCAGTTCATTATTTGGCCAACCGGCGGCGATAGCGCCTTGTTGTTGGTCGGAGGTTTGCAGTGCTTTTACCGCACGAACCACTTCGTCAATATTGCGCCCGACTTCTTGAGGGTAGTACATGATGAGTCGAACTTTGCTTTCAGGGTCTACAATAAAGACGGCACGAACGGTGTTGCTCCCTTTTCCGGGGTGTAGCATACCGAGTTTCATGGCTAACGAATCGTTGGCGGCAATGATCGGAAATTCGATCTCAATGCCAAGTTCTGACTTTATCCACTCGACCCACTTGATATGTGAAAACACTTGGTCGACTGACATGCCAATGAGTTTACAGTTGAGTGCTTTAAACTCATGATAGCGTTTTTGAAATGCTACAAATTCAGTAGTGCACACGGGGGTAAAGTCAGCAGGGTGGCTAAATAGGACAAACCACTGACCTTTTAGGTCTTGTGGTAGATTCATTGCACCATGCGTAGTTTGAACTTCGTTTAAGTTAGGAAATTCATCGCCTAATAGGGGCATATTTATTTTGTTCTCTTCCATGGTTTTTCTCCTTATGAAAAAAGTTGGATTACGTATTTTTTTAGATCATCTTAGCATAGATTTTTTGGTGATGTTTTTTATATAAGGGAAAGTTAATATTGTTTCAATAGTTGCTTAAGTTGGTATTTCTAAAAAACAATTTTTTTCTGGAAAGGTGGGGGTTGGGTTTCTCTTTGTGGTGTGATTCTATTTTTTATGGAACAGTTGTTTTATGCATAAGTCTAGAAAATGGTTGGGGCAGAGACGATATCTGCTTTCAAGTGGACGGAAATGGATTCCGCCCCGACAGAGATGGTTTAGGTGATTTAGATTGTGTTATTCCACCGTCCATTGAATGGTTTCACCTGCACGAAACGGCACGATGCTGTCATCTGCCAGTGGCAATGTTTCGGCCATCTTCCATGGTTTCTTTATTAGAGTGATCGTTTCATGATTGCGTGGTAGTTGATAAAAATCAGGGCCGTAATGACTCGCAAACCCTTCTAATTTGTCGAGTGCGCCCGCGTCTTCAAATATTTCGGCATACCACTCAATGGCGGCAGGCGCGGTGTAGATACCTGCACAGCCACAGGCGTTCTCTTTTTTGCATTTACTGTGTGGTGCACTGTCTGTTCCGAGGAAAAATTTTCCACTGTCACTAATGGCGGCTTCGACTAACGCGAGGCGATGGCGCTCACGTTTTAAGACTGGCAGGCAGTAGTGATGTGGGCGTATGCCGCCAACTAACATGTCGTTACGGTTTAGCATTAAATGTTGTACCGTAATGGTCGCCGCAACATTGTCGTTTGCATTGCGAACAAATTCAGCAGCATCGGTCGTGGTGATGTGCTCAAAGACGACGCGTAGGTTTGGCATACGCTGTAATAGTGGTGTAAGTACTGTTTCAATAAAACGGGCTTCACGATCAAAAATGTCGATTTCCGAAGCGGTGACTTCACCGTGTACTAATAATGGAAGGCCAACTTCTTGCATCGTCTCTAGTGCAGGATAAATATTGGCGATGTCGGTAACGCCACTGTCTGAGTTTGTGGTGGCGCCAGCAGGGTACAGCTTGCAACCATAGATATGCCCCGAGGCTTTTGCGGTACGAATATCATCAGGGCTGGTGTTGTTGGTTAGATAGAGCGTCATGAGCGGCTGAAAGGTGCTCTCCGCTGGTTTTGCTGTCAGAATACGCTCACGATAGCTCAGCGCTAACTCGGTGGTTGTTACGGGGGGCACAAGGTTGGGCATGACAATCGCACGCTCAAAGGTTCGTGCGGTTGCTGGCACGAGAGTATTCAGTACCGCACCATCGCGTAGGTGCAGGTGCCAATCGTCTGGACGGGTGATGGTTAGTGTTTTCATAGCTGGTTATTCTTTTATCGATTAAAGTGTTTGTATTATGCCATTTTTTTGAGACTATTCGAGAAACAAGCGCAAGTTGATGTCGAGATTTAACGGCATAGATTGAGAGAGACCCCCTTTCATGTAAAGGTTTCTCTTTCTGAGTTTTATTGAAGTGGGGTAGGAGAGTTTAATGCGGAACACTAAACGCATTTTCAATCCACTCTGGCGTGGTTTGCTCTCCTTCAAAGGTGATAACATCAAAGCGCATGGGGTGATGTGCAAGATGGGGGTGTTTTAATAAGAAATATTGGGCGCAATGGATGATTCGTTGTTGTTTTTTTGGGGTTACAAATTCCGCAGGATGACCAAAGTGGTTGTTTTTACGGTATTTGACTTCAAAAAAAACCAGTGTCGATTGGGTGGGGGCTGAATGGGAAGAGAGGGCGATGATATCGATCTCGCCCCCTTTACAGAGGTAGTTCTGTTCAAGGATGTGAAACCCTTGTGTTTGTAGCCAGTCACATGCTTGTTGCTCTTTTTGTTCTCCACGATTTTTAGGATGCACTGGCTTCTTTTTAAACCACATGGGTTATTCGCTTAAGGGAATCAATTCACCCTTTTTATCGTACGTTGCCCAAATTAAGTTTTGTTTGATCTGTTGGTCTTCGAGTGTCAATTCGCCTGTTTTTCCTTGGCTTAAATAACCACCAAATCGTAAATTATGAAGTTGTGTGGCGACTTGAAAGCTGTCCCAGCCAAAAGCTTCAAAATTGGAGTTTAAATCGTTTGGTTGAAACACCACTGGGTGCGCTAAAAACTGTACGCCTGCTAAATCATGGTTGGGCGAAATGTTTTGTAAGGTTTTAGGGGACAGTTGCGAGGTTCCGTAAACCGGGGTGTTGAGTTCAAAGAATGCAAATTGTGGTTTAAAAACAGCCATTCGTGCGGGGTTGTCAATAATCACAATGGCATCAAAATCTTGGCGGGGACGGGGGAAGAATTTTAGTTTTTGTCCCGTTGACCAGCGTAGCGTATTGTAACGTTCTTTGCTGGTCTCTTCGTTAATGAGCGCACCCAGTGCTTGGCGTAATTTGGGCTTTTTGTCGGGGTAAATACTCAGTACGGCACTGTGTCCTTCCGTTTGTAACCATGCGGTTTTAAGCGCATGAGCGAGCTTAGTATTCCCCGCGCTATCACTGCTTAAAATGCCAATGTTTTGGTAGTTTTTTGCGTTAAAGTGGCGGATGAGTTGCGACACTTCATCCGCCGATTTATAACTAAACTGAGTAAACGGTGCGTAACCAATGTTATTTAAGGCCAGTACATTTTCATCTGCCGTGGTCAGCAGTCGATCAATGGCTTCTTTACGAAGGGGGCCAATGACAAAATCGGCTCCCTCTAGTTTGGCTTGCTGGTAAGTCTGTTCAACCTCATCAAGAGCGCCTGCGTTATAAAATTTTAGAAGAATATTCTGGTCTGAGGCCATAAAAGCTTTCATAATGCCGGTTTTAATTTGGTTGGCGACATGCTGATATTTTCCCTCAAAAGGGAGTAAAACAGCAATTTGTTTGGGGGGCGGAACATAGATGTTTTGCATGGTAAAACCAGGCAGTAGGTGGTGCATGTAGATGGCATCACTATTGGAATTATTTAGGCGTTCCAGTTTTTTATGAAGGTCTTCTGCGGGGCCTTTTAAAATCGCTAATAATTCGCCCCACTGTTGTACAGAGGTGTTTGGGTGTTGTTTAAGAGTTTGAATGGTGGTTTTAATCTGTTCGAGTGGTTGCCGGCTAATGGTATCCCAAATGCTTTGTTCAATTTGAGCTTGTCCGCTATCCCCTGCGGTTTGCCAAAGTTGGTGGTTTAATAGAATAAAGTTTGGCCACTGGGCTTGTTGTTGTGCGGTGGCCATTTGGAGTTCAAGCTCAATATCACTTAGGGTGGTTAGCTCTTCTGCATTTAGTTGTGGCGGAGGGGTGGTTTTTAATAGTTCAACCGCGCTAACCGCTTCGGTTTTAGGGGGGGCTGAACTTTCTTTGGAGTGCTTAGGCGGCGTGCTACAACCATTTAAGGCAATAAAAGCAATAAGTGAACTGGAAAGTGCAAGGTGTTTTAAGGGATAAAAAGACATAGTTTTTTTCATTTTCGATAGAATACGTTCGTTACAATATATTGTGCCAATTATAGCGTAAACCTACTTACCGCGTTAAATATAAAAAAGGACAGCACTATTAAAACACATTTAGAGGACTCACAACCCGGCACGCTTTTTATTGTGGCAACCCCCATTGGTAATTTAAAAGATATTACGCAACGTGCGGTGGAGATATTGGACTCGGTTGATTGGGTGGCGGCGGAAGACACACGACATACACGGCCGTTATTGCAATCGCTTGGCATTAATCAATCATTAATCAGCTTGCATGACCATAATGAAGAGTATCGCAGTCTACAACTGCTGGAACGATTACAGCGGGGAGAGTCGGGTGCACTGGTGTCCGATGCGGGTACACCGCTGATTAATGATCCGGGGTATCATTTGGTGAAGTTACTGCGTCAACACCAGATTCAAGTGGTTCCGATTCCTGGACCAAGTGCGGTCATTACTGCGCTGTGTGCCGCGGGGTTGCCAACCGATCGCTTTAGTTATGAAGGGTTTCTTCCTGCAAAATCCGTGAAACGTGTGCAAGTGTTGCAGGGCTTGGCGGAAGATACAAGAACCTTGGTGTTTTATGAGTCACCTCATCGAGTGGTTGCGACCTTAGCGGACTTAAAAAGCGTATTGGGTGCCGATCGAATGATGTCGGTGGCTCGTGAGTTGACCAAAAAATTTGAACAATTTGTTTCGGGTACGATTGAAGAGGTGAGCGACTATTTTGAGCAGCATCCCGATAAAGTGCGCGGTGAGTTTGTGTTAATGCTGGGGGGGGCGTCAGAAAAAGAAGCGGTTGCGCTCTCGGAATGGGATGGTTTGATTGAGGTACTCTTAAAACAAAATTTACCCATTAAGCAGATTTCAGAAATTGTGGCAAATTACGCGGGCATTAAAAAGAAACCTGTTTACAGCCGAGTGTTAGAGCTTAAGGGGTAAGCAACCCAGCGGACAGGAACGCTTTAATCGAGTAAATATCGTAGCGTGTATTAGGGCTCGCAATCTGGGCGGTGGGTGTTAGTTTTGGGTTGTCGAGCGTGATAATAGCTGCGCCTTTAGGACGTTTGACTACAACGCGATAGCGTGCGGCTTGCAGTGCGGCTTGCAGTAAGTGTTGGCTGTCTTGGTCGGGGCCAACGAGGTTTTGCAAGACTTTCATCTCTTTTTTAGTTGCGGCTTTTTTCTTTTTTTCAGGGTACATTGGATCCATGTACACCACGTCAATGGTCGGTTTTGTATCTGTTGCATCTTGTAAAAAAGAGGCGGAATTGGTATGAAGGAGTTGCAAGCGACTTAAAATGTCGAGTAGTTCCGTGTCGTGTGTGTGTGTGGCTGTATTCTTACCGCGTCGTAACGCATCTTCTAATAGCGCGGCGACCGCACGAGCGCGTTCTAACATAAGTACCTCAAACCCTAACGAGGCCAATACAAAGCTGTCACCGCCCATGCCTGCGGTGGCATCGATAATGTTTGGCAGTCGGTTTTCAAGTTTTCCCATGGCTCGGACTAAGGGTTGCCCTTTGCCCCCGCCAAATTGTCGGCGATGGGCTTTTTTGCCTTGAGTAAAATCAATAAACACTGCGCCACTTTCGGGTTGAAACAGGGCAAGTTTTGGTATTGGATCTTTGGCGGTTTGATGCCAGCCTAGTAAAATAGAGGCGTTTTGATTGTCCTGAGCAAGCGGTATCTGGTATTGTTGACTGAGTTGTTGTGCGGCTTGAAGCGCTTGGTCAGGATCGCCAAAAGGGCTGATTTGAATGGCGATATTGTCAGGTGTGTGCATGTGCTTGATTATACCTAAATTACTTGGAAAATTAATGAATATCGTTACGTTACTTTCGACTGTTTTTTGCCTTAGCTTATCGCTAACAGCCTCTGCAAATGAAGCGTTTTCTAGCGCTTTAGATGAGGGAATGCAGTTACGCTATTTTAATCAACTGCAACATGCAGGGTTGTTTGTCACGACTGAACAGGGTGGTGTGTTATATCAAAAAAATCATCAACAAGCGTTTATTCCGGCATCGACAACAAAGCTGATTACCGCCTTGTTGGCGTTACAGCACTGGGGTGCCGATTACCGTTTTAAAACAGAGTTTTATCTTACAGAAGCGGGGCAATACTCGCCGATGCTGTTAGTGAAAGGGTATGGCGACCCTTTTTTAGTATCAGAAGAGTTGGCGTTTGTGGCGAAACAATTGGCGCAACGTTTACAGCAACAAGGGATTTCTCGTTTAGCCGGGATTCAATTGGATACGGGATATTATAAGGGGGGGATAAAGTTTTCAGGTGCCAGTCAAACAGATAACCCTTACGATGCCGTCTCTTCGGCATTAGCGGCCAACTTTAATACTTTGTATGTTCAAAAAACGGCAGAAGGGTTTATTTCGGGCGAACTTCAAACGCCTATCACGCCAACCGCCACTTTTTTAGCGGGCAAAATTCAGGCGTTTACGCAAACAAAATCAGGGTTAAAAAAACGGATTAATTTAGGGCAGAACGAAGTGCTTGCTCAGCGTTATTTTGCGGAGTTGTTAGCGGCTTTTTTAAGGCAAGAAGGCGTGAATGTCGATCAGGGCGTTGAGAGGGCTTCTGTTCCTGAAAACGCCGTTTTATTGTATGAACATCGTAATCGTCAAGTATTGTCAGAGGTGATTCGCCCCATGATGAAGTATTCGACCAATTTTATTGCCAATCAACTGGCGTTAAATTTAAGTCGAGAGATAACGGGCGTGCCCGCCAGTGCCGAAACCGTCGCCAGCGTCTATCAGCAGCAGTTAACAGAGCAGTTTGGTTGGCAAGATTTTACGGTAAAAGAGGGTGCGGGACTCTCACGTGAAAACCGCTTATCTCCTGAACAATTGATTGATGTTTTACATGCCTTTGAACCTTGGCGTGATCTGTTGCCGGAGATTGAATCAAATGTGTATGCGAAATCGGGTACTTTGTTAGGGGTGAGCACCTTAGCGGGTTATTTATACCGTGAAGAAAGCAACCAAAAAAAGTGGTACCCTTTTGCGGTGATGATCAACCAAAAAGTGCCCTTTCGTTATCGGAACAAGTTGGCACAAGAGTTAAGCGAGCGTTTAAAATAATGTTCGCCACGGTCGCTTTTTGAGTAAGTTTCCTATACCATAGGCGACCTAAAGTGGGTCAGACAACCGCGGAAGCGCTTGACGCTTCGGAGGAAAGTCCGGGCACCATAGAGCAGGATGCCAGCTAACGGCTGGGCGGCGTGAGCCGATGGACAGTGCAGCAGAAAATATACCGCCGATGGCTTGCTTTGCAAGCACAGGTAAGGTTGAAATGGTGCGGTAAGAGCGCACCGCGCAACTGGTAACAGGTGTGGCAGTGAAAACCCCATCCGGTGCAAGACCAAATAGGGAAACAACGTTTTAAGCTTGCTTAAAACACTTTGCTGCTCGCAGGGGTTTCCGGGTAGGTTGCTTGAGGTTGGCAGTGATGTCTAATCCAGATGAATGGTTGTCACGTTTCGCAAAGCAATTTGTTAAACGTACAGAACCCGGCTTACAGACCCACTTTTCCTTTTTCTTCATTTCTATTTCTCTCCTAAATTATTTCAGAATAAAATAAAAAAATCCCCACTTGGTCTGAGTGGACGGTTTTATTGTGCCTGGTTTTTGTCTATATGGTGTTTTGGTTTCGAGTTATCTACCATATAAGGTGTTTCTGGGGGTTGAGTAGTGTTGTGTTGCAGAGAGTATCAGTATTCATGTTTTAAAGCCTGAAGTTAAAAATAAACTGGCAACATAGTTGTAAGCAGTTGAATTCTATAGTTATAAGTATAATTACTGTTCTATAAGTAAATGTTATCAATGCGTCTAAGTTGTTGTCTTGTAATGAAAATATTAAGTTTTGTCGGTTGACAGGGGGGCAGAATATCCATATAGTGGCACTAAGTGGGGCAAAGTGGCGAAAAGTGGAATAAAATGCTTTTTTTTCGGGGAATCAATTCAATCAATTTGGATATTAAGGGGCGCATGGCGATTCCTAAAAAATATCGTGAAGCGATTTCTGACGCCAGTGATAACCAGTTGGTTGCCACGATTGATCTGCATAGCCCGTGTTTACTGATTTATACATTGGACGAGTGGGAGGTAATTGAGCGCAAGTTAATGGCGTTACCCAATGTAGATCCTCAAGCACGATTGTATCAAAGACTCTTATTAGGGCACGCTTCAGAGATGGAGGTGGATGCGCAAGGTCGTATTTTAATTCCGAGCTTGTTAAGAGAACACGCCAAAATTGATAAGCCCGCCATTTTATTAGGGCAGGGAAACAAATTTGAACTGTGGTCTCAAGAGGCGTGGGATGCTAGCCGTCCTGACATGTTGGAGTCAGTGGTGTCAAGTGAGGTTTCTGAATCGCTGGCCAGTTTAAGTTTATAACCATTAAGGGTGATGCGGTTGGATTCAGAATTTAATCATTTTTCAGTGCTGTTGGCGGAGTCGGTAGCGGGCTTAAATATTAAGCCTGATGGGATTTATATTGACGGTACTTTTGGTCGAGGTGGTCATTCAAAAGCGATTTTGGATGCGCTCGGTCCGAAAGGTCGGTTATTGGCAATTGATCAAGACCCAGAAGCGATCGCGTATGCAAAAACACATTTTCAAGATGAACGTTTTGAAGTTCAGTATGGCAGTTTTGAAGACATCAAAATCTATTGCGAAGCGCGTGGTTTAGTCGGAAAGATCGATGGTGTTTTACTGGACTTAGGGGTCTCCTCACCGCAGTTGGATGATGCTGAGCGGGGCTTTAGTTTTATGCGAGACGGCCCGCTGGATATGCGGATGAACCCCGAAGTGGGCTTAAGCGCTAAGGATTGGTTGGCGCAAGTGGACGAGAAAACATTGAAGTTGGTTTTACAGAATTATGGCGAAGAGCGCTTTTCAGGGCGTATCGCACGAGTCATTAAAGAAGAGGTCGTTAAGGGCACTTTAAATACCACATTGGATTTGGCAGAACTGGTTAAAAAAGCCTCTCCAAAAGTGGATAAAAATAAACATCCTGCGACACGAACGTTTCAGGCGATTCGCATTGCAGTTAATCGTGAGTTGGATGTATTAAAAAATGTATTGATTGCCTCGATGGAAGTATTGGCTCCGAAGGGACGCCTATCGGTGATTAGCTTCCACTCATTAGAAGACCGAATTGTAAAAGTATATATACGTGATCAATCTAAAATAAAAGATCTGTTTCCAGATTCCCCGATTTTAATTGAGGTGGTTGAGCCGATACTGAAAAAAGTAGGGAAACCTATCTTTCCAAGTAAGGCCGAGTGTCAGGAAAACAAAAGATCTCGTAGTGCTGTATTAAGAATAGCAGAAAAAATTTAAATACTCGGGTATGCCTTTTACAGAAGGTGTACTAAATGAGAGCTTTGTACGAAAGGATGCATGGATAAAAAAGGCTGAAATACGCCTGATTTTTCTCTCACACACTTTCGTGCAAAGGTCTCTTAATAAATATCGTTTTATCATGTTGATTAAGGGGAATTGTCGCCATGAAATTTGTAGGAAAAGAGACCACACCAATTAGAACACCTGGTATGCCAGTTATTAAAGTCATCGGTTTAGGTGGTGGTGGCGGTAATGCCGTGAACTATATGGTTCGTTCAGAAGTGAAGGATGTTGAATTCATCTGTGCGAATACGGATGCACAAGCGTTGGATAGCTCGTTGGATACCGTCTGTATTCAGTTGGGCGCAGGAGGGTTAGGTGCGGGGGCTGATCCTGAGCGCGGTAAACAAGCGGCAAAAGACGATATTGATCAGGTCAAAGAGCACTTAAAAGATGCCGACATGGTGTTTATTACTGCTGGTATGGGGGGTGGAACTGGAACCGGTGCTGCACCCGTCGTCGCTCAAGCAGCGCGTGAAATGGGGATTTTAACCGTTGGTGTGGTGAGTAAGCCGTTTAGTTTTGAACGTCGGAATAAAATCGCAGACCAAGGGATCTTAGAGCTTCAAGAGCATGTTGACTCTTTGATTGTGGTACCAAACGATAAGCTCTTAAAAGTCTTGGGCAAAGATTTTGTCTTGGCGAAAGCGTTTGATTACGCCAATGAAGTACTTCATGGTGGGGTGCAAGGTATCTCTGAGCTTGTTACACGTCCCGGTATTATTAACGTAGATTTTGAAGATTTACGTACCGTAATGGGTGAGCGTGGTATGGCAATGATGGGTGTTGGTTATGCTACGGGTGACGAGCGTGCTTTGAAAGCAACTCAAAAAGCGATTGCGAACCCGTTATTAGAAGACATTTCCGTTGCAGGCGCGAAAGGCTTGTTGGTTAACATTACTAGTGGTTTGGACTTTACACTGGGTGAGTTTAATGAGGTTGGGGATGCGATTGATCTCGTTGCCGCATCCGATGCTCGCGTTATTATCGGAACCTCGATTGATGAGAGCATGAATGATGAGATTCGTGTTACGGTGGTAGCAACAGGTTTGAATCAGGTTGAAAAACCTAAACTGGTGAAGCCTAATTTGCAAGGGGTTCAGGCCAGTCGAGCAGAGCAAACGGTTACGCCAGCTGAACCAAAAATGGCGGTTGCGCCCGAACCTGTGCCTGCTCCAATGGCTCAAGCCATGGACGTTGAGATGAAACAGCCAGAGTTAAATTTAACCGAGCCTGCGGAAGTTGTGCGTCCTAAGATGACGGTCAATGGCAGTGATGTCTCAAGCAATATGTCAAATTCAAGTTATTTAGATATTCCCGCCTTCTTGCGCCGTCAAGCGGACTAGCGTGTGACAATGTTTGAATTGAACACATTGATATTTAAGGTCTTTTGAACGAGGCCGCTATGTTAAATGTGTTTAAAAATTCCCCAAAGCCCACCCATTTAAAATTTAATAAATGGCGTGGGCTTTTTCTGTTTATTTTGTTGCTGTTTGTATTGGCGAGTTTGATAGCGATTTCTAAAGTTGAACATCAGGTAAGAGCATTGGAAACGCAGTATTATCAGGTGTTAAAACAGGCATTAAAGGCCAATGAAGAGAGTGGTCGCTTACGGCTTGAAAAAGAGCATTTAACCGCGCCAGCAAGGGTTGAGTATATTGCAAAAACACAGTTGGATATGACGCGAGATAAGTCAAATTATCAGACAATTTATATTGTTCACCCCCCGCAACCCCTAAGCGTTGCACCTTTGGGGGCTGAAGGTGAGTAAGCGGCTGAAGATTCACCGTGACAGCGTGGTTTTCTTTTTAATTGTTTTAGGCTTTATCGCGATTATTGCCCAAGCCTTTTCGGTACAAATACTGAAAACGGAGTTTCTTCAAAATGAAGCCGATAAACGTCAAAGTCGAACCATTGAAATTCCCGCTTATCGAGGTGATATTTATGATCGTCATGGGACATTACTGGCCTTAAGTACCCCGATGGCGGCCATTTGGGTCGATCCTAAGATTGTGGTCGGACATGAACAGAAATATCGCACTTTTCTGCGGCTATTAAATTTATCGGATGCGCAGCTCAATCAGCGCATTGAAGACAATCGTCAGAAGCGTTTAAGTTTTATTCAACAGGTCGCCGATCAGAAAGTAATTCAGCAGATTGCAGAACTCGATCTGTCGGGCATCTATGTTAAACATGTTGAGTTAACCTTTGAAAATGCGGGCAGACAGATTCAGGTGAGTAAGTTACTCCCTTCTATTTGGGTCGATAAACGGTTGATTAATCGTTATCGCTATACCTATGCCAAGTTAGCGAAGGTATTAGAGGTGAGTCAAGGCACCATTGCTAAAAAGATTAGGGCAAAATCAAAGCGACGTTTTTTGTATTTAAAGCGTTCGATGTTACCCAGTATTGCAGAAGAATTGGAGTCTTTAAAGTTAACGGGCGTGTACGTTCAAGAGGAGTATAAGCGTTACTATCCTGCGGGAGAGAGCGCGGCTCAGTTAATCGGGTTTACCAATATTGATGATAAAGGTTTAGAGGGGGTTGAGTTAGCGTATGACGAGTGGCTGAAGGGAAGCGCCGGAAAAAAACAGGTGATTAAAGATCGTTCAGGTCGAGTGATTGATTTTGTGAAAGATATTAAGGCGTCAGAACCCGGAAGGCCGATTACATTAAGCATTGATAATCGTATTCAATATGTCGCCTATCGAGCGTTAAAAAAAGTGATGATAGAGCATGCGGCGCTGTCCGCAAGTTCCGTTATTTTAGATGCAAAAACCGGTGAAATATTGTCACTGGTCAGTTTACCGGGTTACAACCCAAACGACGCTAAGCAGCGTACAGGCAAAGCGATTCGTAACCGAGTGGTGACCGATTTGATTGAACCGGGTTCTACCGTAAAGCCGTTTGTGGTCGCCAAAGCGTTAGAGGAGGGGTTGATTACTGAACAGACTGAAATTGACACCAGTCCCGGCTCGATTCGAATTCAAGGCAATCGAATTACCGACAGTCGTAACCATGGTGTCTTGACGCCGTTGGAGGTGGTTAAAAAATCCAGTAACGTTGGTGCGGCAAAGATTGCGCTCATGTTGACCCCTAAGCAACAGCATGATTTTTGGTATGACATCGGATTTGGTCGCGACAGTGGTGTGTTTCTCCCCGGTGAAAATAGTGGTTACTTAAAAGGGGCTTCTCGTTGGCAAGATATTGATCAAGCGTCCGCCTCGTTTGGTTATGGCTTTAGCACCAATTTATTGAATTTAGCACATTCTTATTTGCTGTTTTCGAACCAAGGAAAGATGGTGCCTCTTAGTATCATTAAATTGGATGAGGTACCAGAGGGTGAACAGCTGATTAAGCCTGAGGTTGCCAATGCGGTGCTTCAGATGATGGAGACCGTGGTTTCTCGTGAAGGAACAGCGGTGAAAGCGATTATTCCAGGGTATCGTGTAGCAGGAAAAACGGGAACGGTGCATAAAACCAAACGAGGGGGCTATGAAGAGAATACCTATCTGTCTCTGTTTGCCGGCATTGTTCCTGTTTCGGATCCCGATCTGGTGATGGTTGTTCTGGTCAATGAACCGAGCCGAGGTGTGTACTATGGCGGGCTGGTTGCCGCGCCGGTGTTTAAGGAGGTGATGGAAGAGGCGTTGAGATTGCGTGATGTTCCACAAGACCAAACTACGGAGTTTTCAGCGCCGAGTGTTAAGGGGGACACCTTATGAAAACAATCGCGCAAATGTGCTCTTTTTTAGCCCTTGAAGAGCCCATAGAATCGCAACAAGGGGGGGGGAGAAATTTTTCAAACTCGATTTCAAACCTGACGATCGATTCACGCTTGGTTCAGTTGGGCGACGGTTTTATTGCATTACAGGGCGAGCAGGTGCATGGGCTTGATTTTTTGGTGGAGGTCTTGGCAAAGCAGCCCGCGTTGATCTTGTCCGATAAAAAGCCGAGTGCAGAACAGCAGTTGTTATTGGCACAATCAACGGTGACAGAGTATGTGTGGGTGGAAAATATAGCAACCCGCTTAGGCGAGTTGGCCAACTGGTTTTACGACCAGCCAAGTCAGCAACTTAAGGTAGTTGGTATCACAGGAACCAATGGTAAAACCTCAACTGCATTTTATACCGCACAGTTGTTGACGGCGTTAGGACAAAAAACAGCGTTGATTGGTACACTGGGCAATGGCGTTTTGAGTAACGGAGCGATTCAATCGCTTGCTGAAACACACAACACCACGCCCGATGCAGTCTCCGTGCATCGCCTATTGGCGGAGTTTGTTGTACAGGATGTGGATTGGGTGATGATGGAGGTTTCCTCGCATGCACTAGAATTGGGTCGAGTCTTTGGAGTCGTTTTTGAAACGGTCGCATTAACACAAGTGACACGCGATCATATTGACTTTCATGGTAGTTTAGACGCCTATCAATACGCGAAAAAAAGACTGTTTACCGAATATCCGGCACGTATTAAGGTATTAAACTCCCAAGACACGGTGGGACAAGCGTTAATTGCTCGGCTGGATTCGGAACCCAAACACGCAGAAATGCTTTGGCGTTATGCGGTAATCAATGACAAGCAAGCATTCAGCCCGCTGGATGATCTGTATGCCGACACACTAATTATGAGTGCGCAGGGCATGACATTTGAATTAAGTGGCCAGGCGTTGAGAGAGGGGGGGGAAGAAAATAAACAGCGTGTTTTTGTTCCGCTACTGGGTGCATTTAATGTTGAAAACATTCTTTGTGCACTGTCCATCGTTTTGGCGAGCAAGTTAAGCACGTTAGAGGAGTTGGTACCAGCGGATTGGAATATCTTAATTGCAGAACTTGCCCATTTACAAGCTGTGCCGGGTCGTATGCAACCGCTTAAATTGTCAAGCGTACAGCCGACGGTATTGATTGATTTTGCCCATACCCCAGATGCACTGGCTCAGGTATTAAAGGCCGCCAAACAGCATGTGGCGGAGTCGACAACAGGGCGGTTATGGGTGGTATTTGGTTGCGGTGGCGATCGAGATCAAGGCAAGCGTCCGTTAATGGCTCAGGTGGTTGAACAGTTTGCCGATGTGGTGGTGGTGACCAATGATAACCCAAGGTTTGAAAATCCTGAGCAGATTGTGGCACAGATTATGACCGGCTTTCAACACCCCAAAGAGGTGGGTGTGGTGCTGGATCGAGTACAGGCGATTGAGCAGGTGTTAGCAAAAACAACGTCCGACGATGTGGTGTTGATTGCTGGAAAAGGACATGAGGATTATCAAGAGATAGAGGGGATTAAAACCCCCTTTCAAGATGAAAAAGTCGTTTTAAATTGGGTATCTGGAGTTAGAAAATAGTGGACAATACGAGTGAATGCCCTGAGAAATACTTAACGCCTATGCAGGCACAAATTGAAACACCGGACGATTTCGCGAAAGAGGAGATCATGCAAATGGAAGAGCGTGTATTTTCATGGGCATTACAGGATTTGCAACACGCCGTGGAAGGCGAGTTTATAGGTGCAATGGATCATGATCAACGGGTGCGTTTTACCAGTGTTAGTACCGACAGCCGTACACTTACCGCTGGCGCACTCTACATTGCCATTAAAGGAGAGAACTTTGATGGACATGACTTTATTGCACAAGCGATTCGGCAAGGGGCGGTGGCGATTTTGGTCTCAGAGGTTGTAAAGTCGATTGTACCTG
>JALSJT010000125.1 GCA_026989175.1 Thiomicrorhabdus sp.
ATCGACATTTAAAACGTTTTAAAAATTTTCTCCCCCCCCTTCTGTTAATTAGGCAAGGGGAGTGTGAACACAGGCTGTTTAATGACTTCAGAACAAGAACAATTAACGCAAATACGCAATGAAATTGATGCGATTGATGCGCAAATTCAAGACTTAATTGGTCAAAGAGCGTTGTGCGCGCAGAAAGTGGCGGACATTAAAACGCAAGGTGGCAAAGTTGAGGTGGTGTTTTATCGGCCTGAACGAGAAGCGCAGGTGTTAAGAGCCGTTAAAGCGCGTAACACCAGCTTATTGCCTGATGAAGAGATGGCGAAACTGTTTCGCGAGATCATGTCCGCTTGCTTGGCTCTGGAGCAACCCACTTCGGTGGCGTATTTAGGGCCTGAAGGCAGTTACTCTCATGCCAGCGTGATTAAACAGTTCGGCTCTTCAGCCCATCCCGTTGCGGTTTCAACCATTGAAGAGGTATTTGATGTGGTTGAGAGAGGAGGCGCGCACTATGGTATTGTGCCCGTGGAAAACTCTTCTGAAGGGATTGTTAAAACCACCCAAGAAGCACTGCTTAACACCAAATTAAAAGTCTCGGGTGAAGTGGAGTTAGCGATACATCATTGCTTACTGTCAAAGTCCAGCCGTGTCGAAGAGATTAAAAAAGTGGTGGCACACACTCAAGCTCTCGGACAATGCGAGCAGTGGATTAAGAATAACTTACCGTGGGTAGAAGTCGAAGCGGTTGCCTCGAATGCGCTTGCCGCAAAGCAAGCACAAAGCGATCCTTCTATTGCGGCGATTGCCTCTGAACAAGCGGCACAGTTGTATGAACTCACCATTTTAGAGTCCAACATTGAAGATCAAGCGGATAACACCACTAAGTTTTGGGTACTGGGCAAAGAGGAAGTGCACCCCAGTGGCGACGATAAAACGGCAATGATTGTCTCTATGAAAAATCGTTCAGGGGCACTATTGGATATATTGTCCTGTTTTAGTCAGCGTGGTATTAATATGACCCGTATCATTTCTCGACCTTCCGTTGATAAAACTTGGGACTATCTGTTTTTTATTGATGTCTTGGGGCATCAAAACGATGAGAATCTAAATCAAGCACTAAAAGAGGTCGCTTCTAAAGCGGTCTTCTTTAAGTTATTGGGATCATTTCCCATTTCACCCCTTTAAGTTTCTATTGATTATGACTGAATCCAATCAACTGTTTTGCGACCGTGTTCAACCACAAATATTAGGCATTCACCCTTATATTCCAGGAAAGCCTGTCAGCGAGTTACAACGCGAGCTAGGCTTAACCTATATCTCTAAACTGGCGTCGAATGAGAACCCGCTTGGCGCAAGCCCAAACGTTTTAACCACTGTTCAAACGGCACTGACAGAGATTGCACGTTACCCTGATGGCAGTGCGTTTGAACTCAAACAATCGCTCTCTCAGTTTTTAGGGGTTAAAACGGAACAAATTGCGCTGGGAAATGGCTCTAATGAGTTGCTAGAGTTGGTCGCCCGAGTGTTTGCTGGTGCGGGGGATGAAATTATTTATGCGCAATATGCTTTTGCGGTATATCCCATTTCCGCACAGGTGGTTGGAGCAACAGGCGTTGAAGTGCCTGCGGTGGACTGGGGACATGATTTAACGGCGATGTTGGCAGCCATTACCAAAAAAACAAAAATAATTTACATCGCTAATCCAAACAACCCCACTGGAACCTTGCTTACTCGAGCCGAGTGGGAGGCGTTTATCTCCCAAGTGCCTCAAGAGGTGGTGGTGGTCTTGGATGAGGCTTATATTGAATATGCAAAATCATTTGATACAAATAACCAGTACCCTGACGGCTGTGATTACCTTTCTCAGTATCCAAATCTACTCATTTCCCGAACCTTTTCTAAGGCGTATGGTTTAGCCTCTTTAAGAGTCGGTTATCTGCTTGGGTGTAAAGAAATAATTCAGTATATCAATCAATTGCGCGCGCCATTTAATGTTAACCATTATGCACAAGTTGCGGCTTGTTCGGCGCTGGATGACCAAGAGTTTGTTGAGAAAAGCACTGTATTAAATCAACAAGGTATGCGCCAAATAAAAGAGGCGTTAGCACGGTTAAATGTGGCTTATATTCCTTCGGTAGGAAACTTCATTTGCATTGACTTAGGCGACCAAGCCCTTGAAATGAACCAGAAACTTCTAAAAGAAGGGGTGATTGTTCGACCACTGGCAAATTATGGCTTAACGCAATTTTTGCGCGTATCGATTGGAACGCAAGTTGAAAACCAGCACTTTATTGATGCCCTTAAAGCGGTATTGAAAGATGCGTGAGATGCCTTTTGCTAAAATCACGGTGATTGGGGTTGGACTCATTGGAGGCTCCTTTGCCAAAGGGCTTAAAGAGGC
>JALSJT010000126.1 GCA_026989175.1 Thiomicrorhabdus sp.
GGAGTTGTGCAAATACAATAATAAAACACGGATGTTTATTCCAATGAAAATTGTTGCTCAATTATTTCCAGGGTAAAATGTTGAACCTAAATTCCGCAGTTGACCGCTTCGAGAATGTATTCACATTTTGATAAATAGCCTGTTTAGTGGTTTTGGCGCATTCACGGGTTGAGTGAATCGCTACGACCTGTATAGCACGTTGCCTTTTGCGTCTGGCCGAGTTGCGCATCGTCGCAATAGCGGGCTATAACTTCTCATCGCGCCTTGCCAGCCACAACATTCAACGCACTCTACAGGCCGGTCAACTGCGGATTTTAGGTTGAAATGTGAATTAAGCGCTGATTAACTGCAAAACAACGAAAAATTCTTTTTCTTTGTGGTGAAAATTATTTCTTGCTCTTACATTCCAACGTGGGTGCGTGAAATATGGATTCTCACAGAGAGCTGCCACTGCCTTGAAAAACACCGACAACGACGGCAGCTATGTTGGCGGCGCGGCGCGCTCGGACAAGCGGGTGCCATCAGCGAGAGCAACAATGTGGCTGTTGACGGGGCTAACGGCTACATCAACATCGATGGTTACAAAGGTGTGACCGGTACGGGGGCCCGTACGGTCAGCACCTGGATTAAAACAGAGGCAAACACAGATGTGCCTATTGTCGCTTGGGGCATGTAGAAATATGTTTTTGGTTAAATTACAATGCAAATAAAACTGCGATAGGTCTTTAAATGTGAGCATCAAATCAGTCATAAATAAAGCGGCTATATATTTGTTTCTAATGATGTCCCTGAACGCTTGTGTGACAACACCTGAACTCACAACAAATGAGGCTGCTAATCAATTTGCCAAGGCAATAAATAAAAACGATACGCAAATATTGATTGCACTAAGTGGTTTCTCTTTTTACGTACACAATCAAAAGTGGGAAGCTGCTAATGATGGATATGGCTTTGTGCTGGGGAAGCGAGACAGTCGGGTGTTTGAGGAAAGCGAAAATTTTTCAGTTTATCTGAGGGGGCTGGTCGAAGAGCTGGAAGTTAATAGTGTCGATGGTATATATATACCATTAGCAGAATATTCCAGGTTTCATGATGAATTTGGGTCTTACTCCATGCAATGGAAATCACAGGATGCATATTTATTTTTAAGGGGTATGGGTGACGTAGAGCATATTATGATCCTGGGTGTTAATAGAAAAACAAAAAAAATTGAACAGATTTATTTCAATTAGGATAACAAGGATGTGGCTGTGACGGAAAATAAATTTGACCCAAAGGGAAAAACCTTTAAGCAAAGGTTGCAAGCATTTTTAGATGATGTGAAAGCTACTTATAAAATCACTATTGGGCAAGATTCAGGGCGGACGGTTGCATGGCAAACTAAGCATCATGTAGCCCATATGTTTCTCTATAATCGGTACAAGAGCACTAAACCGTTAAAGTCACACTTAACGAAAAGAACAATATTGTGGGAGCATTTTAGTGACCCAAAAATAGTTTGGAATACTATAAAGCAGGCAGATTTTTTACGAACTAAGAAAAATGTTGCTCCTGTCAAATTCGGAAATGCTTGGAAGCCTGGTTTTGAGCCTGATGAAGAAACAACTATCAAGCATGTTAAGTCGATACAAGCCAAGGCAGGTATTGGTGATAGTGGTAAAGCAATGGTTTCTGCCGGATTGAAGCCCTGTGGTGAGCCTTGTAAATGTGGGGCCGGGCGATCTAAACATCTGGATGATGTTGCCGCAGATCTCAAGACCGTAGGTTTGAATCAGCTAGCCGCTTCTCTTAGTAAAGCGAAAGCAGGAACTATCGATGACTACCTTAAAAGATATGGGCTCCATCGACCATTCCTGGATCATGCTAAAAGTCCAGAACCCTGGCATATTGAAGCATTGTAATAAGTTAGGGGTTGATCTGGATCACATCAATTTTTAACTGGTGTACCATTTTATTGCAGTATGGATTCCCACGCGGAGCATGGGAACCAGACGAAATGTTTAGATATAAAACGAGAAGGCGTCAGATCTTGAATTGTAAGTTACTTCTAGTTGGTGGATTTACACTTTAAGGTCTGACCCACTGCTTTAACGTATCGTTGTTTTTTCGGGTTTTTATATTTCCCAGGGTTAATGCTGCCCTGTATGCCCGAATCCCCCCTCACCACGATCACTTTCATCAAAGCTGTCAACGATTTCAAAACTGGCCTGCACTACGGGGATAAACACCATTTGTGCGATACGTTCACCCTGGTTGATTGTGAAGGTTTTGTCGCCACGGTTCCAACAGGATACAAATAATTGTCCCTGATAATCTGAATCAATAAGTCCGGTGAGATTGCCCAACACGATGCCGTGTTTGTGACCCAGGCCTGAGCGTGGTAATAA
>JALSJT010000127.1 GCA_026989175.1 Thiomicrorhabdus sp.
GATCAAACTGAGTGCACGTTAATCCCTCAATCATGTTTTTATGCGCCTGTAAATTCAAAGCGTTCATGAGCTGATTCATCGCTTCATTGGCGCGAATAATATTCCAGTGTTTATCTAAAACAAAGGCAGGGTAAGGCATGTGGTTGGAGAGCATTTTTTCAATTGCAGTATAGATCGGTTTAAGTTGCTCATCCGATTGAGGCAAGCTTTGAAAATGCGGTAAATGCCCTGCGGAACATAGCAGTGTATTTAACACCGATTTTGGTAGTTCCAAAATGTGGTGAAGTTTAAAAATCATCTCACGGCTGGGTGTTGAACGGTTTGTTTCAATAAAGCTCAAATGCCTCGAAGACAATCCCGCATTTAACGCCAACGCTAATTGACTAAACCGGCGTTGCTTTCGCCAATATTGAATAATGTATCCCGCAGAGTTCATGGGTATAGACCAATTGATTGAATAGAAAAGTATTACCTTGGAGGTAATTGTATCGAGAGATTGAACAGCATAGGATGTTTCTTTTATTTAAAGAGACCTTTGCACGAGAGGGGTGCGAGAGAAAAAAGAGATGAAATTTGGTTGATTGAGGCGGAAATCGCAGGGAATAGCTAGCTATTCACAAGGTTTTCAACAAAAATCGGACATATTTCAACCTTTTTTATCCGTATATCCTCTCGTGCAAAGGTCTCTTAAAGATAGAGTAATTAAAATGTCACTGGATTTAAGATTTAAACTGATGCGAATGGTCGCATTAATATTAGGGTTTTATGCCTTAATTTGGGCGACAGCGCCTTTTACCTCAATGAATATTTCAGCAAGGTTTTTATTGGATTTACTTGATTGGCCTTTAGACAGTATAAATGTGCCCTTAGAGAGAAATACAAAATGGCTCTCTGCAATTGGCGCAGGGTTACTTGCGATGGTCGCTATTCTGTTATGGGGTATTGTTGCTCCCGCGCTTAAAAAAGGAGACCGAGCCGTTGCACAAACTACCTTATTGGCGATACTTGTTTGGTATATCATTGATGGTGTTGGCTCTATTGCCGTAGGCATTGTGTCCAATGTTGTTTTTAATACATTGTACTTAATTGCAATGGTGATTCCTTTAATTGGGATGCCTAAGGAAGGTTTAGAGTCTAGAGATAAGGAGGGGTAACAAATGAAGGATTGAAATTTCTCCCCCCCCTATTGTTCAATGAGCCATAATAAAGTGTTTCTGCAAGCTTTTATCACAAGCCAAACTGAAAAATAATATCACCTTTTAAAACCTTCTAAAAAGAAGGCAAAGCGAGTTCAAAAAGTTAGGCTATCGAGCTTAGATCAACCGAGTACGTCAGCGGGCTGCCTTAGTTATTGATGTATTGCATCAACCTATGGAACCATCAAGGCATATTGAAAGTTCGTTTTGAATGAAGGTTGTAGTGAGGGGGGAGATTTTTTTTATCCTCATTTTTTAACGTTAAAATCGTGATGTTTATTGGGTTTTTTGCTGATATAATCAGTCATGTTCATTAATTATAACTGAGACCTTTGCACGAGAGGGAGCGAGAGAAAAAAGAGATGAAATTTGACTGATTGAGGCGGAAATCGCAGGGAATAGCGAGCTATTCGCAAGATGTCGCCCCGTAGGAAGTGCCCTTGGGGTGCAACGAAAATCGGGCATATTTCAGCCTTTTTTATACCCCAGGGTACTCTCTCTTGAGCACGCTCAAATCACCTTGTCCGTACATCCTCTCGTGCAAAGGTCTCAACTGGGTCTCTCTTATCAAAAAACTTCTTAAATGGTTTATGAAATGGCTTGTTGTGCCACTTATTTTATTGAGTTTAGCGATGGCCATACTGTACTTTTTTACGGAGCCAAAACAAGACCGAAATTGGGTGGATGAACACCGTTTATTGGCGAGAGTCGATATTCAAGGTGATACCGATAATCCGAGTATTCGCATAAAAAATATCCGTGATTATAAGTGGGCGTCGGTAAGCAACGTTAGCTACCAAGACATGCAGTTTCAGCTAGATAAGATTGTAGAGCTTAAAGTCGCCGTCTCTCATTTCTCTGTGATTAGTGAGGTTGCACACGTCTTCCTGATTTTTGTGTTGAATGATGGGCGAGAACTTGGCGTATCTGTTGAAGCAAGGCGAGAAGTGGGTGAAAAATTTTCCATAGAAGGCGGATTATTTGCTCAGTTTGAGTTGATCTATGTACTCGCCACGCCTGAGGATCTGTTCGGGATTCGTAAATTGAACCGAGAATCTACACATGTTTATCCCATAAAAGAGACCAAAGAAAAAGCACGTGAATTATTTATGCTCATTGCTGCCGAAGTGAATAGCCTTAACGAAAAGCCTGAAATGTATCACCTGCTG
>JALSJT010000128.1 GCA_026989175.1 Thiomicrorhabdus sp.
TCGGCTAGATTGGCGTTGTTTTTGAGTTCTATGCGTTAAATCCGAGCACTGGAGCTGGTACTGAAATGACTTGCCCCTCCTCCTGATAAGGGGGAGGCTGGGCGGGGGTTAAAGCCTCATATCCACATTTAAAAGTACGCCAGCAACATGGTGTCGTTACCCCAACCCTCCCCTTCTCAGAGGAGGGAGCTTAATGTAGGCATTTTTTGTGTGCTTACATTTATACGTTGACCCACCTATCCCCCCTTCTTTTTGTTACAAACCGCTACTCATACATTTTTCCTTTATGCTTCAACCAACCGCCAATATGTCGGCCTCTTGGATCGTGATGCGTCCAATGAACCACCCCTCCTTTTTGATTCCACTCATATTCGCCATAAAATTCAACCGAATCCCCTCTTCTAATATTTGGAATTCTTGGCGCTAAATCAATGTTGTGTGCAACTAAAATGGTTTGACCGGAGGGTAAGCGCAAAATAAACTTTTGATGACGACTGCCTTTATTGTCATCGGGCAATACGCGGCTTACTCGCCCTGTTCCTCTAACCTGAACATCGCTTAACTGGTTTTGATACGCTTGACTAACGGTTTGTTCGTAAGAAGTCGTCTGCTTGGCAAATGCAGAGATCGCATTTGGATTTTGCTGAAAAAACCCAAAGGTTCCCGCACCGATGAGCAGTGCAATAAAAAGTTTTTTCATACTATTTAATCCTTTTGAATCAAAAGCAATCCATCCAAACGACCATCTGAATAGAGTCTATAGCCTGTGATATTGGAGCGCATCACCGAGTATTGATCTTCATACCACAGTGGCATGATCGCCAGCGTGGTTTGTAAACGGTGTTGCAGTTGTTGGTAGAGTTTCGCTTGCGCTTGGAGCGAGGCAGTTTTGCCTGCGGCACGAATCAATTGATCCGACGCCTCATCTCGATAGCGCCCTCGATTAGCACCATTGGGTGGAATGGCTTCGGAATCAAACACGTATTGAAAGATATCAGGGCTTTTAATCCCCACCCATGCCAAGCTGTAAAGTTGAAAACGTCCCTGTTTAATGTCGCTGTAAAAAGTTCCCCAATCGTAGCTCTGAATATTAAGGTGAATGCCTATTTTTTTCAGTTGCGACTGATAGATGGTGGCTAAACGAATACGCGTTGGATCATTAGAAGTTTTATAACTTAGTTCGATAATCGATTGATTATGCTCATCTTTTTTTACTAGATCAGCAGGGATTTCAAGTTGCTTTAATAACAACTTTGCCTTATCTGGATTGTATTCATAAGGCGGAATATCCGATGCACCACTCCAGTGTTCTGGCACTAATAGCCCACCCGCTAAACGGGCGTGACCATTAAACATCGCATCGACAATCGCTTGGCGATCAATGCCATGTGCGATGGCTTGACGTAACGCAGGTTGTGCCAGCAGAGGGTCTTCAAAATTAAAACCGATGTAACCAAAGTTGGTGCCTTGATACCACTGCACTTTAAAGTTGGGTTGCTGTTCACAGTACTGCACCAGCTCGGGCGATAGATCATTTTGAATGATGTCTAACTCACCTTTTTCAAGCTTCAACACCCGAACCGTAGCATCTTTGACCGGAATAAATTCCAGCAACACATTATCTGTTTGACGCTGTAATACCAGTTTTTGTTCGGAGAGCGACACAAAGGTACACGCCCCGTTACCAATGGGCGCTTCTTGAAAGCGGTGTTGCTGTTGCATCAAACGGGCGGGCAGAATACCGATCACCAAGCGCCCAACAAACAGCGCATCTTCGGCAGAGAGTATAAAATCCACTTGCTGGTCGTTAATCGCCTGAACGCTGGCAATGCCTTTTAAAGAGCCACGGTGCGCTGACCCAAAGTCAGGATCTAATACACTTTGGTAAGTGGCGGCCACATCGTGTGCGGTCATGGCTAAGCCGTTATGAAAAACAGGCTGTTCGGTTAAGGTAAATCGGTAGTGCGTGGGCGATAAAGTTTCCCACGTTGCTAAGTCGGGAACGGGTAAAAACTGCTCATCAAAGTCGATCAGTTGGCGATAGATTAAACGATTAACACGGCTGGAGAGTGCATCGGTCGCCTTACGTGGGTCAAGCATTCTGGGTCTTGAGGTGATACCAATCCGAATCAAGCTCGCTGAGTTTTCAGGATTATTACAAGCACTTAGCCCCAACACACTTAAACTGGATAGACTAAGCAGACTCTTTTTAAACAGTTGGCGACGTTTCAGTTGTTTCAAGGCGAGATCGCTTTATTCACGACAATCATCTCCGACTCTTGCAATAGCCGATCAAAAAC
>JALSJT010000129.1 GCA_026989175.1 Thiomicrorhabdus sp.
CCCCCGATGGCGTTTTAAAATACAACGATGCCCTTGTTCAAAAGTAGGTTTGTGTACATAAAACTCATCGGGATCGACCGCGCCTTGCACCACATTTTCCCCTAAGCCATAAGCGCCAGTAATAAATACCACGTCTTCAAAGCCTGTTTCTGTATCAATGGAGAACATGACGCCAGAAGCGGCTTGATCGGAACGCACCATTTTTTGTACGCCAATAGAGAGTCCAACCGAAAAATGATCAAAGCCATGGTCAATACGGTAATGAATGGCACGATCGGTAAACAGGCTGGCAAAACAGCGCTTGCAAGCATCTAGCAGGGCGCATTCGCCTTTTACATTTAAATAGGTGTCTTGTTGCCCAGCAAAACTGGCGGTGGGCAGATCTTCAGCGGTGGCGGAGCTACGAATCGCCAAACTGATCTCTTCGGCAAATTCCTGTTTGAGTCGTTGGTAGGCTTGTAAAATTTCTTGTTCTAATTGAGAAGAGAAGGGGGCGTCTAAAATAAGCTTTCTGGCTTGATTACCACGACTGGCTAAGTCCACCATATCGTCTTCATTTAGAGCATCTAAAATCTGATGCAGAGGTTCCCAAAGTTGATTGTCTGTGAGATGTGCTTTATACGCTTGTGCGGTAATCGCAAACCCATTGGGCACAGGAATGCCTTGTGGGGTTAAGGCTTGAAACATCTCACCCAATGAGGCATTTTTGCCGCCTACGGTGGGGATGTCTTCAATACCGACTTGATTGAAGAATTTAATGAATTGAAAATCATAAGCGTTGAGTGACATCATTGCCTCTCCTTAGGTTAAGAAAAGAGATTATGATTTTATTGTAAGTGATTTAAGGTGGTAAATACGCTTAAATAATATTTAAATTAACAATAGATGCAATTTAAAAGCATGTACCTGTCTCACTAAAACGGCGTAATTATAAGGGAGGATTAACGTCCAGTAGTATATTTATCAGCTAGTTAAGTGTTGGTGTCAATATGTTTTATATTAAATATACCTTTATAATAAGCTCATTACTTAATATAAGGATTTTCTTATGAATAATCTCACCATTAAAAATAAATTACGCGTTTTGGTGTTAGTGTCGCTTGGGTTGGCGGTTTATTTTGGTGTGCTCCATGTTTGGAGTACTTATCAAGCTAAAACTGAAATGAATCGTACCTCTGTTTTAGCGCAGTTAGGCGCAGACATGGGTGACTTATTGCACGATTCTCAAACTGAAAGAGGCTTGAGTGCAGGGTATTTGGCTTCTAAGGGGACTAAGTTTTCCAGTGAACTGGCTCAAAATAAACGTACATTTGATCAACATCTAACACGTTTACAGCATGAGATTGAACAGCTTGATACTACGCTTAACAGTACAACGCTAGACAAACGTTTAAAAGGTACTCAACAGCATCTTAAAGCCTTAACCTCCATTCGTCAAAAAGTACAAACGTTAGAGATTACCGTGCCAGAAGCGGTCGCTTATTACAGTCAGTTAAATAAAAAGCTGCTAGAAACCATTGAATATTTATCGCATGTGTCGAGCAACGCAGAGATGACTGAAAAAATTGTGGCTTATATTAGCTTTTTAGAGTCAAAAGAGCGTGCGGGCTTGGAGCGTGCGGTATTAACAACTGCGTTTTCAAATGATCAATTCTCGGCGGGAGCCTACCAAAACTTTGTTGGGTTGGTTTCAGCGCAACAGGCATATATACACCTGTTTAAGGTGACGGCCATTCCAGAGAATAGAGCCTTTTTTGAAAAAACAATGAACAGTCCTGTTTTAAAAGAGATTGAGAGTATTTATGATATTGTTAATTCGCGTCAAGCGGTGGGTGGTTTTGGCGTAGATCCAAGTGCATGGTTTAGCCTAATTACGCAAAAAATTAATAAATTACGTGAGGTTGAAGTGCACCTTGCTAAGAACCTAGTTGCGAAAGGTCAATCGCTTTACGCTGAACAATTGCAAACGTTTATCATCTCAATGGTGGTACTGGTGTTAGGGATATTTATTATTATTTTATTGTCCACGGTGATTATTCGAAATATTAACGACTCGGTGACTCAGATTAAACGAACCATGCAAGAGATTGAAAATACCGGAAACCTTTCATTACAAGTACCAGAATTAGGCAAAGATGAGTTTGGTGATATTGCACATGCTTACAATCGTTTTACCCAAAACTTTAAGGTGATGATGGATCAAACCAATGGCGTGTTGCAAAAAATTGCCAATGGTGATTTTACTGGGCGCATGGACTTACCGTTAAAAGGGGACTTGGATCAGTTAAAACAAG
>JALSJT010000130.1 GCA_026989175.1 Thiomicrorhabdus sp.
TCTTGGTTGGTCTCTTCATGCCGCTCTTTTAGTGTTTTAAGCTCATGTTGCAGCGCATTGAGTTTCTCTTCTAATGCGGTGGTTTTCTTAATCTGTTTTTCGAGACGAACGCGTGCGATAGGGGTATTTTGTAGTGTACTGGTGTGCATCCAGCCAGTATAGGTTTTACCGCCTTTTCGGTACTCAACTTTTGCCCAGCCTTCTCCATTGGCTTCCAGTATTTTAACGGCTGCACCAGGAGGCATCATTCGGCTGATTTTAAAGTTGGTTCCACCGCCACGTCGCATCGGTACTTTAAAGGTATCGCTTACGTAGTTGGTGTAGCCAGGGGTCACCGCGGCATAGGCGGTGTGGGTTGTTAAGGTTAGACTCGCTAGGCTGGCAATAACCAAGCCTTTGGCAATGGGGGCGAGTACGAGATTAAATTTGTTGAATTTTTTCATATTGAGTCTCTAAATTATGGAGTGCGCTTTGGTAACCAGCCAATTTTTCACGCTCTTTTGCCACAACGGCTTCCGGGGCTTTGGCAACAAAGCCCTGATTTTTTAATTTACCGCTAAGGCGTTTAATTTCATTTTGCAACTTGCTCATCTCTTTGGAGAGGCGAGCCAGTTCGGCATCTTTATCAATTAAACCGGCAATGGGTATTAGAACTTTCATCTCCCCCACCAAGGCTACGGCCGATTCTGGCACTGTAGCATTGGGCTCTAATACCTCAATACCGGCTAATTTTGCTAACGATAACAGGTAATGTTGGTTGTTGTCTAGCCATTGTTTGTCTTGAGAGTTTAAACCGTCTAAAAAGACGGGCAACGGCTTGCCGGGTGCAATGTCCATTTCTGAACGAATTTTACGGACACCAATAATGAATTTTTTCACCCACTCCAATTCCGCCATCGCCTCAAGATCAATTTTGGACTCGTCTGCTTGAGGATAGGGCGCTAACATAATGGTGTCGCCCTCTCTGCCTGCGAGCGGAGCAACGGCTTGCCATGCTTCTTCGGTAATGAATGGAGTGATAGGATGGAGCAGTCTTAAGATTGTTTCCAATACGCGTACCAGCGTTTTACGTGTACCACGTTTTTCGGCGTCACCGCTCTCTTGGTTAAGAATCGGCTTGGCGAGCTCTAAATACCAATCACAATATTCGTTCCAGGTAAATTCATAGAGCGCATTGGCGGCTAAATCAAAACGGTAGTTGTCAAAGTGTTTGGCAACTTCGGCTTCCACTTGTTGCAAACGTGAAACAATCCAGCGATCGGCGAGCGAGAGTTGGGCTTCAGCGCTTTCATCGACACCCGTATCGTAGCCTTCAGCGTTCATCAGTACGTAACGGGTGGCGTTCCACAGTTTATTACAGAAGTTGCGATAGCCTTCGGCACGGTTCAGATCAAAGCGAATGTCACGCCCCGTTGATGCCAGTGACGCGAAGGTAAAGCGAATGGCATCGGTTCCAAACGCGGGAATGCCATCGGCGAATTGTTTGCGGGTCGATTTTTCAATTTTGGCCGCTTTTTCAGGTTGCATTAGACCATAGGTACGTTTTGTAACGAGGTCTTCTAGCTCAATGCCGTCAATCAGGTCAATCGGATCGAGTACGTTGCCTTTGGATTTGGACATTTTTTGCCCTTCACCATCGCGCACCAGTCCGTGAACATAAATTTGTTTAAAGGGCACTTCGCCGGTAAATTTAAGCCCCATCATAATCATGCGGGCAACCCAGAAGAAGATAATATCAAAGCCAGTGACCAGCACCGAGGTGGGGTGGAATTTTTCCAGTTCTGGGGTTTTCTCTGGCCAGCCCAACGTGGAAAAAGTCCAAAGTGCGGAGCTAAACCAGGTATCAAGGACATCTTCGTCTTGATTGAGTGTGACATCACTGCCAAGCTGGTGTTTTTCGCGAACTTCTAACTCAGTGCGCCCAACGTATACCTTGCCGTTGTCATCGTACCAAGCTGGGATGCGGTGTCCCCACCAGATTTGACGCGAGATACACCAGTCTTGAATGTTGTTCATCCACTCAAAGTAGGTGTTCTCCCAGTTTTTAGGCACAAATTCAATGTCGCCATTTTTAACGGCATCAATCGCAGGCTTGGCAAGTGACTCAACCGCTACGTACCATTGATCGGTTAAAAACGGTTCAATCACCGCATGAGAGCGGTCGCCACGTGGCACCATTAGCGTATGCGGTTTAATCGCTTCCATTAAGCCTAGAGACTCTAAGTCGGCGATGATTTGTTTACGTGCTTCAAAACGATCCAAGCCTTGATATTTTTCAGGGGCTTCGTCGTTAATTGTGGCATCGACGGTGAGAATGTTGAGCATGGGTAAGTTATGACGTTTGCCCATTTCGTAATCGTTAAAATCATGTGCGGGGGTAATTTTGACACAGCCCGTTCCAAACTCTAAGTCGACATAATCATCGGCAATAATCGGAATTTCACGCCCCACTAATGGCAGGGTGATGGTTTTGCCAACCAAGTGTCGGTAGCGTTCATCATCAGGATGCACGGCAACGGCTTGATCGCCTAACATGGTTTCAGGGCGGGTTGTAGCGACCACTAAATGGCCTGAACCATCGCTCAGTGGATAGCGCATGTGCCATAGATTTCCCTGCTCTTCGGTGGAGACCACTTCCAGATCCGAGACGGCAGTGTGTAGCACTGGGTCCCAGTTGACTAAGCGTTTGCCACGGTAAATCAAGTTCTCTTCATAGAGTTTTACAAAGACCTCTTTTACCGCTTCGGACAAACCATCGTCCATAGTGAAACGCTCTCTGCTCCAGTCAGATGATGCACCCATGCGACGCAGTTGTTGCGTAATGGTGCCGCCAGACTCCTCTTTCCACTCCCAAATTTTTTCAATAAACTTTTCACGCCCAACATCATGACGGCTTAATCCTTGTGCCGCTAATTGACGTTCGACCACCATTTGCGTGGCAATCCCTGCATGATCCGTACCCGGTTGCCAAAGGGTACTGTCGCCTTTCATGCGGTGATAGCGAATAAGGGTGTCCATAATGGTGTCTTGAAACGCATGACCCATGTGTAAACTACCCGTTACATTTGGCGGCGGTATCATAATGCTGTAAGGTTCGGCGTTGGGGTTTTGGGGTTTAAAATACCCTTTGTTTTCCCATGTTTGATACCATTTTGTTTCAATTGCGTTGGGGTCGAAATGCTTTTCCATAAGAGTCTTTATCTGCTTGTGTTTTTTTAAAAAATAATGCGCACGATTATAGCAATCACAAGGTAAGAAGTCCGAATTTTAAAAGGGGACGCTACCCTTTTTTGCGCTCCGCTAAAAAAAGGGTAGCGTCCCCTTTTAAATTTTGTTTTTGCTGATGGGGGAGAAGAAAGAAATGGAGTTGAATTTTATGGTGCTCAAAAAAAAAGGCCATTAAAATGACCTGAGTCGTTGGTTGCTTAGGAGGGCAGGATGGAATCATTCTGTTTTTATGGCTGCATTCGTTATAAATCCTTGGTTTTTTATTTGTGTATTCTCTCGTACAAAGGTCTCATTATGAGAGCAGTTGCAATACGGCTGCTTTAGATTGATTGCCTTGAGACTGCATGGCAATCGCGCTTTCATTTAAAATATTTTGTCGCGACTGTTCGGCAATGGCTTTTGCAAAGTCGGTATCACTGAGCTGGCTTTGGGTGGCGTAGCTGGCGATATTTTGGCTTTGCAAGTTCTCTACACTACTAGTTAAGCCATTTTGTTGCGCACCAAACTCGGCACGTGCGGTACTGAGCTGTTCAATGGCGGTGGTGACGCCCGCTAATGCGGTGGATGCATTGGCGGGATCACTGATGCTTAATCCTGTAATGCTTAAAGCATCGGTGGTTAGTGTGGGTAAGTTAAGGGTACTGCTACTCTCAGCGCCCAATGCAATATTGACCGTTGAGGTGTCACCATTGAGCAGGGTTTGACCATTAAACTGGGTGGACTCGACAATTTGGTTGATGTTTTGTAGGTTTTGTTGGAACTCATTGTTAAGCATGTCACGTTGTGAGGGGTTTAAGGTACCGTTCATCGCTTGCAGGCTGAGTTCGTTCATGCGTTGTAGGGATTGTGTGACCATATCACTGGCGCCATCGGCGGTTTGCAACATGGAAATCCCCATATTGGCATTCTGAACGCCTATGTCTTGTGCATTTATTTGAGAATTAAGCGCGGTCATAATCGCCTGACCCGCTGGGTCATCTGCGGCAGAGTTTATGCGCTGACCGCTGGCAAGGCTTTGGTTTACGGATGTAAGGTTGGAGCTATAAAGGCTACTGACGCCAAGGTTGTTTGCATTGATATTCATGTTAATATCTCCTTGTAAGCGTGTAAAGGTTACTTCTAATCTTACGCCTAATTAATTTCAGTTCCAAGTGCTTTGTGTATTTAAAGGAAAAAAATATGTCTTGTTGTTCTAAAGGGTGTTGCAAATTTCAGTTTGAAGAGGGGCCGCCTTTGGTGGATAACTCGGTGACCGATTTAAATGCTCAATACCAATTTTTGCCTTACGGCACAATATTGGAAGAGGAGGAGGTGATTCGCATTTGGAAGGAGTCGGGTGAGACGAAAACGGTTATTTTGGAAGAGAAAATTCCGTTAGTGATTACCGATTCAGGGCCTGAAGCCGTGGATGGACGAACGGGTATTCCTTGGCAGTTGGTGGCGTTAGACAGCGGCATGGCGTATGAAGATATCATGGGTTGGAAACAGCACACGCTTTATAATCCGAATGAAACCTCGGTGCTGTTAAAGTTTAATCACCCCATTGAGGTGAAACCCTCTTTAAAAATGAAGTTATTGAATATTTTATATAAGATTCGAAATCTATAAAGCTTATTCAAAGCTTATTAGGGGAGGGAGAAAATTTTACTGCATCACAAAACGGCCTAAATAAACATCTTCTAATAGGTCGGGGTAGATTCGGTGTTCTTTAAGGATCTTTCGTGCCACGTCTAATATTTCGGCTCTTAGCTGGTCAGGACCGTCTGGGGTTTTGAGTTTTGAGTAAGTCTGGTTGCGCAGTAAACGATCAATATCATTTTTTAAAATAGGGCGTAAATGCTCCATTTCGACTTCGACCACTTGCGGCATGTACGACATAAATTTTAAGTCGACCGCTAAAAACTTCGCTTTACCCTCTCCTCTGAAGTTCACTACCACTTTATCCATTGAAAAATATTTAGGTACGCTCTGTTCAGGGGTTTCAAATTGTTTAAATTTAGCAGGGTTTCCTTGGTCGATAGCGGCTGCTTCCTCTTCGGATAGCGCTTGAAAAGAGAGACTGCTGAGTAGGATAACAAGGAGTAGCGCAAAGGTGTTTTTAAACATAGTGATTCATCATTGAATTTATAAAGAATTCATTGTATCGAACCTTGTAAATTCATGGGTATTTTTTTCAGTTTTTTTGGAAAGAAATTAGAAGGGGGGGGAGAAAAATTTTAAGGCACAAAAAAGCCCCGCATAAAGCGGGGCTTAGAGTGTCTATTCTTTAAATACTTAAAGATAACGACTCAGATAGTGCCTGAAAAGAGATCAGATCAAGGCGAAAAATGTGAGTTTACATGCGTAAATGTCCATTTTTTAACACAGAGATGACTCTTTTCAGGTGCTAGGAGGCTGTCCGAGAACTAGAATCGTAACGAGAGAAAGTCATTTTGAGGCAGGTTTTTAGTACATTTAAGGCGAATAGCACGGCTATTTAACGAGAATGAACTGAAAAGATGACCAAAATGAATTTTTCGTAGTAGATTTTTAGTTCTCGGACAGCCTCCTAGCTGAGTTGTTATGACTTTTTAAACTCTGGATAGGCTTCCATTCCACATTCGGATTGATCCACGCCTTCGTACTCTTCCTCTTCTGAGACTCGAATACCCATGACGGCTTTCAGAATGTACCAAAGGACTAAGCTGGTTCCGAAGACCCATGCAAAAATTACCACAATACCGGTTAACTGTGCCACGATGGTTGCATCAGGGTTGGTGAAGGTAACGGCGATTAGACCAAAGACACCTACAACACCATGGACAGAAATGGCGCCCACTGGATCATCGAGTTTTAGTTTAGAGTCAATAAACAGAATTGAGAACACAACAATCACACCACCTGCAACACCAATTAAGGTCGCTTCAAGTGCGGTTGGCGTTAGTGGTTCTGCGGTAATGGCGACGAGACCCGCCAGCGCACCGTTTAACATCATGGTTAAATCGGCTTTACCAAATTTAAGCTTGGCTAAGGTTAATGCACCCACGACACCACCCGCGGCGGCCAAGAGTGTATTCACAAAAATCATGGCAACGGCATTGGCGTTTTCAACATCTGAAACCATTAATTGCGATCCACCGTTAAAACCAAACCAACCGAGCCAAAGAATGAAGACACCTAATGTGGCTAAAGGTAAGTTTGCACCCGGTATCGCACGAACTTCACCATTCGGACCATATTTCCCTTTACGTGCGCCAAGCAGTAAAACACCCGCTAAAGCGGCGGAAGCACCTGCCATGTGAACCACACCAGAACCTGCAAAGTCTAGGAATCCTAGCTCATCTAAGAATCCGCCACCCCATTTCCAGAACCCCTGCATTGGGTAGATAAATGCCGTAAATACGATAACAAACGCAAAGAAAGCCATGAGCTTCATGCGTTCCGCAACCGCACCAGACACGACGGACATTGCGGTGGCAACAAAGACCACTTGGAAAAAGAAGTCAGACATGCCGGAGTAGTAAGGCGCATCATCACCGCCAGCGATGACGGAGGCGGTGGTATTATCCGCACCCAGTAAGAAGCTCATTCCAGGGAAGAAGCTGTTGACCGCCTCGGCTGGGTACATGATGTTGTAACCGACCAGCATGTACATAATACAAGCGATGGCAAAGAGACCAATGTTTTTGGCTAAGATTTCAGTGGTGTTTTTTGAGCGCACTAAGCCTGCTTCGAGCATGGCAAAACCAGCGGCCATCCACATGACTAATGCGCCAGACATTAGAAAGTAGAAGGTATCCAGTGCGTAACTGAGTTGTAGAACTTGTTCCATAAGTTATATTCCTTTATGTTTTAAAGAGCAACGTCGCCGGACTCTTCAGTACGAATTCGAATTGCTTGTTCCAAAGGCATGATAAAAATTTTACCATCGCCTATTTTACCTGTTCGCGCTGCGTTGCCAATGGTTTCGATCACGTTTTCGACCTGTTCATCAGCGACCGCAACTTCTAAGCGCAATTTGGGTAAAAACTCAATAGAGTATTCCGCCCCACGATAGATCTCTGTGTGGCCTTTTTGGCGACCAAACCCTTTGGATTCTGTAACGGTCATGCCATGCACATTAATATCATGTAAGGCCTCGCGTACATCATCAAGCTTAAAAGGTTTGATAATTGCAACAACCAGTTTCATACTAACCTCCTCGTTGATAATTTTAAAAAAGTTTTCGGATTTGTTAAGCCTAGGCTATGCCATGTTTTTATTTTTATATAAATTCAAGTATTTAGTCTGTTTTTTATTGTGTAAGAGATTCTATTTTGAGCGCGTATTGCTGAGTCTGTTTAAAAATGGTGCGAAAGTTTTATGATGTGGTGCAGAGAGTGAGCGTATTTTTATCAAAGTGGCCCAAAATTGTATTGGCGCTGCTGATTCAATTATTGGGGTTAGCGATATTAGCGTTGGGCGTTTTTTTCGCGCCTTATTTTTTCTCCCCTCCCTATTCGTCTTGGGCTCTGGTGTTGGTTCAGGCAGTATTGTCTGTGCTGATCAGTCGATGGATTGGCTTGCCAGTATGGTGGCTAGTGATACAGTTTTTACTGCCGATTGGTTTATATGCAGGGCTTGCCCTTGCGTTTAATCCTGTATGGGCACTTCTGCTATTTGCTGTGTTATGGTTGCTGTTTCGTAATGCACTCACTGAACGCGTACCGCTGTATTTAACCAACTCAACCACTCGGCAAGCGTTGAAAAAATTGACGAAATCCTTAACCGAAACACAAGAGGATGTACGGTTTATGGATTTAGGGTGCGGCTTAGGTGGTAACGTCGTTTTTATGTCACAGCAACGAGGCGTGGCGCAAGCGACAGGCGTTGAAACCGCGCCCATTCCGTATGCCCTCTCAAAGCTCTACAGTAAGATAGGGGGAGGGGAAATTTTTGCGCAAGATATTTGGAAGACCGATTTAAGTGAATACAATCTTGTGTATGCTTTTTTATCCCCAGAACCGATGCCAAAATTATGGAAAAAAGTGAGTAGCGAAATGCCAAAAGGCAGTCTCTTTGTTACCAATAGTTTTGCGGTACCCGATATTGAGCCGAGTGATATTTGGCAACTGTCCGATGGGCGAGAAACGGTTTTGTATCTTTACCAAATTTAATGCATGCCTACAAGCTAAGCGTAATAAGTTTGGGGTCAGAGTAAGGTAGTTTAAAAGGAAATGAGATGACGATAAAACAAGCCCTTTATTCATTAGAGCAGATTCAACAGTGGAGTCCTTATGTTGTGCAGATGTGTCAGCGTTTTCCTGAAATTGTTGAACCAAAAAACTGGGAAGATAGATGGTCTGAAGGCGTGTTGTATCAGCAGGTATATGACGCAGTTTTAGCTTCAGAGACGGAGGAGACATTAAAGTCGTGTTTGCGAAAAGCGCGTAATTGGCAGATGACGCGCATTGCGATTCGGGATTTATTGGGTTTGGCCTCACTGGATGAAACCTTGCGTGCGCTGTCGGATTTAGCGGATGCATTGGTGGCATCCACCTTGGATTGGCACTATGAACGATTTTGCCAGCGTTATGGTACGCCCATGGGTCGTGACTCAGGGTTGCCACAAAAGATGCTGGTGATTGGTATGGGTAAGTTGGGCGGTCAGGAGCTGAATTTTTCATCGGATATTGATCTGATTTTTGCCTACCCAGAAGGGGGTGAAACGCAGATTGCGGAAGGGCAGCCTGTACGACGTGCGATCTCTAACGATCAGTTTTTTGTGCGCTTGGGACAAGCGGTGAATAAGTCGTTGGTGGAGATGACAGAAGATGGCTTTGTCTATCGAGTCGACATGCGCTTGCGTCCGTTTGGTGATGGCGGTTCGTTGGCGATTAGTTTTTCAGGTATGGAGCATTATTACGAAATTCACGGTCGTGCATGGGAGCGTTATGCGCTGGTCAAGGGTCGCGTAATTGCGGGCGATGCAGAGGAGGCGACCTACCTGTTTGATATTTTACGGCCGTTTGTCTATCGGCGTTATGTTGACTTTACCGCCATGGATTCGTTGCGTGAGTTAAAACAGATGATTGCCGCGCAAGTGAAGAAAAAAGGCATGGAGGATAATATTAAGTTGGGGCGTGGTGGCATTCGAGAAATTGAGTTTATCGTCCAAGCATTTCAGTTAATTCATGGCGGACGTGATAAAGCATTGCAAACTCGTTCACTGTTACCGACCTTAGATTTACTGGTTGAGCGTAAATTTTTAAGTGAGCCCGCCTATCAAGCACTACGGTCCGCCTATGTTTTTTTAAGACGTGCCGAAAATCGTCTGCAAATGTGGCATGATCAACAAACCCATGATTTGCCAACGGACGAGCAGCAACAGTTGATGCTGGCGAATTCGATGGCGTATGCGTGTTACGACGACTTTTTAACCGATTTAAACCAGCACCGAGAAGCGGTACAAGCAGAGTTTGATTTGGTGTTTGCAGAGGATGAGGCGTGTGAAGAGGCAGATAGTTTGTCGGATTTGTGGCTGGGAGAGGTCGATGATCTAAATTTAGTGATGGAGTACGGACTCTCTGAAACCGACGCCAAAACCTTTTTAAAACCATTGCAAGCCTTTAAAGCGGGACGAACGGTTCAGACCTTAGAGAAAGAGGGCGTTGATCGCTTAAATGCGGTGATGCCACTGTTATTACGGGAAGTGTTAAGCAGTAAGTACAGTATCGTGTGTTTTGAACGGGTATTGGCGGTCATTGAATCCATTGCCAAACGCAGTGTGTATCTGGTGCTGTTAAAAGAGAATGTTGAGGCATTGCAACGCTTGATTGAGTTGTGTCATGTCAGTGCTTGGTTGGCGGATATGCTCGTGAAATACCCTGCACTGCTGGATCAACTGTTGGATGAAGCAAGTTTGTATTCACCGTTGGAAGCGGATGCTTTACAGCACGAGGCACACCTTATTTTAGAACATGCGAGCTTAGATGGCAGCTTGGATGAAGAGGAGTTTATGAACACCTTACGCCAATGGCGACACGCGCAGGTATTTAAAGTGGCGGCGGCGGATGTGACCGGCAATGTTGCTGTAACAGAGGTGAGTAACTATTTAACGTGGATTGCGGAGGCGGTGTTAAAGACCGTTGTGGAGTGTGCATGGCGATTGATGCAACAAAAAAATGGGTTACCAGGCGGCATGGATGCCGACAATGCACGTAATCCTTTCATGGTATTGGGCTATGGAAAATTAGGCGGTATTGAACTGGGTTATGGCTCCGATTTAGATGTGGTGTTTGTCTATGAAGGGGTTAAATCGAGCGACCAAGCCGTGAGTCCATCGGGTAAATCATTGGATAACTCAATGTATTTTATTCGAATGGGACAAAAAGTAATCTCTTTAATGACCACGATGATGCCAGCGGGTATTTTGTATGAAGTGGATACACGATTAAGACCGAATGGCGCATCGGGCATGATGGTGGTTGATTTGGATGGGTATCAGAACTATCTAAAAAATAAGGCATGGGTGTGGGAGCATCAAGCCTTCGTACGGGTACGAGCCGTAACAGGGGATGCACAAAGTATTGCGCACTTTAACCGTTTTAAAGTAGAATTTTTACAGCAAAAACGAGAGGTGAAAATCATTCAGCAAGAAGTGGTCGAGATGCGTCAAAAAATGATGGATGAACTCGATAAAAGCAGCGATACCGTGTTTGACCTAAAACAAGGTCGTGGTGGCATTGTGGATATTGAATTTATGATGCAATTTTTGGTGTTAAGTTACGCGCCCCAATATCCCGCTTTATGTCAGTTTAGCGATAACTTACGCATTTTAGAAACGGTTGCAACGGCACAACTGTTGACTCAGCAAGAAACAGGCGATCTATTGGATGCTTACAAAACCTATCGCTCAAAATACCATCGAGTCGCCTTACAAAACGAAAAACCATTAGTTTCAAACGACTGTTATTTACCACAGCGTGAAGCGGTACAGCGTGTTTGGAAGAAATTAATGGAAGGAAGAAAGTAAGGAGGGTGTACTGAAAAGGAGCCACTGTTTAGCGACTCCTAGTCGTGAACTCAATGAATAATCTTCATTGAGTGGGTTTTATGTTTGTTTAGTGACGTGCACCAAAAAACATCATTCCTTGGCGCTGCCCCGTGTTAGGGGTTTTAGAAGCCGGTGGTGTTACAGGCTCATTACTTTCAGGAGTGTAACCATCGGTAAATGTCATCATGTAAGCAACAATCGCATCTTCTTGGCGACTAGAGAGTCTAAGATTGCCTAACAGTCTGGTTTCAAGGTTTTGTGAGACTTCTGGCGCATCCCATAAGCCTGGAATATCACGCGTGTTGTAGAAGTGAACCACCTCTTTTAAGGTTTTTAATAGCCCGTTATGCATATAAGGGGGCGTGTTTGCAATGTTGCGTAAGTGTGGTGTTTTGAATTTACCGTTTTCAGAGGCTTCATTCAGAACGCTGCCCAGTCCTAAGTCAATGGTGCTTGGCTGTAGGTTTAATGGATACTCATTGTTTTTAGGAAGACCTAAGTTATAGTATTTGAAGTCGGTGAATAAAACAGGGCTTGAAGAAGCATTATTGGCATTGCCCATTCCCATTCCACCACGATCGGTGTGACATTGACTGCACAGTGCGCGACCATTAAATAACATGCGACCTTGGCGCTCTAAACGGGTAAAAGTAGCTTCTCCTGCCATTACCGCATCAAACTTAGAGGTAAATGGGCTGACTTCGTCAGTTTTTTCATACGCTGCAATTGACTCTGCAACACACTGATAAGCTGCTTCTGTATCGGCTGTTGCGCCACAAACTCGATTAAACAGGCTGACGTAACGCGAAGCACGAACATCGGCAATGACGGTCTCTTTGTCTGGATTTGCCATTTCAACAGGGTTTAAAAAAGGCCCTTTCGCTTGCTCAGTTAAGTTTGCAGCTCGACCATCCCAAAACTGTCCACCGATCGCAACGCCATTGGTGTAGCTGAACTCAGGGAAAAATTTAGCATAAGAGGCTGTTGGCGAGTTTCGACCACCAAATAGTCCTTGAATAACACCTTCCGATACCGGTAGGTGGGTATCAGGATCGGCAAATCCAGCCTTAGGGTGGTGGCAACTGGCGCACGATTGACCATTCGGTTCAGATAAGTTTTTATCAAAAAACAGCATTTTTCCTAATCGTTCTTGAGAGGTTAGAGGCGCGGCTTGAGCGGCTGAAATCGACAGGCTTAAAAGGCCATAAAAACATAAAGTAACGCCTGTTTTGACGATGTTTTTGCCTTTGTTTTGTTTGTTCATGTTTGATCTTCCTTACGGTAGCGTAGAGTAAAAACGTAATGTAACTACCTAAAGGTAGAAAACAAATCACATTTATTTCCAGCGTATTAATAGTGTTTGGAAGAGGGTTGTAAATGATTGTTTGGAAAATAAGAGTGGGTTTAACAACTTAAGGGCTAAGTAATTAGCCCTGTCAATAGTGGGATTTATTTATCTAATGTAATGTTTCGCAACCGCAATGAGTTCACGATGACTGAAACGGAGCTAAAGCTCATCGCAGCGGCGGCGATGATGGGTGAGAGTAAAATTCCGAACACGGGAAAGAGTATTCCTGCTGCAACGGGAACCCCTAAGCTGTTGTAGATGAAGGCGAAAAACAGATTTTGTTTGATGTTTTTCATCACTTCCATGCTGAGGGTTTTGGCTTTTACGATGCCGTGTAAATCCCCTTTGACTAAGGTAATTTCGGCACTTTCGATAGCGACATCGGTTCCGGTTCCCATCGCAATACCCACATTGGCTTGTGCTAAGGCGGGGGAGTCGTTAATGCCATCACCTGCCATAGCAACAATTTTACCTTGCGCTTGCAGTTCCTTTATTTTATTGAGTTTGTCTTCGGGCAGACAGTCGGCAATAAAGCTGGTTAAATTCAGTTCACTGGCAACAGCTTGTGCGGTGTTGTGGTTGTCACCGGTCATCATAATGACTTCAACGCCTTTGCTCATGAGTTCAGCAATGGATTTTTTACTGTTCTCTTTAATCGCATCGTAAATCGCCACATAACCTAAAGCGGTTTGTTCGATGGCAATATAGGAGACGGTTTTCCCCCGTTTTTGCTGCTCAATAATTTGTGTATTTAAGCTCTCTGGTATGGAGATATTTAGGCTTTGCATTAAGGCTAAATTTCCCAGCGCCACTTTTTGCTTTTGAATCGTTCCGATTACCCCTTTTCCAGCAATCGCTTCAAAGTCGTGTACCTCAATTAAGGTGACATCGTTCTCTTTTGCGTACTTCATGACGGCATCGGCTAAAGGGTGCTCACTGTATTGATTGAGTGAGGCGATTTTTTGCAACAGTTGAATGGCGTTGCTTTCCGGCAGTGCAAACACTTTTTCGACCGAAGGTTTTCCTTCGGTAATGGTGCCGGTTTTATCGGTAATGAGCACGTCCACTTTGTTCATGATTTCAAGTGCTTCGGCATTTTTAATTAAAATACCCGATTGTGCCCCTTTGCCGACGCCCACCATGATGGACATGGGGGTGGCTAAACCAACAGCACAGGGACAAGCAATAATGAGTACCGCAATGGCGTTTACAAATCCATAAACCAGTGCGGGTTCGGGGCCAAAGTTTGCCCAAATAATATAGGTGATGATGGCGATAACCACAACGACAGGGACAAAGTATTTTGAGATGGTGTCAGCCAATTTTTGAATGGGCGCACGCGATCGGCTGGCTTCGTTTACCATTTGAATAATTTGTGAAAGTAGGGTATCTGAACCAACTCTTTGTGCGACCATGATAAACGATTTGGTGCCATTAATGGTACCTGCTCGAACTTTATCACCTTCATGCTTATCAACGGGAATGGGTTCGCCTGATATCATCGATTCATCTACGCTACTGTGCCCTTGAGTGACTTCACCATCGACCGCTATTTTATCCCCAGGTTTTACGCGTAATAAGTCGCCGACCTTAATGTCGTGGATGGAGATCACGCGCTCTTCGCCATTCTCAATCAAAATCGCTTCGGATGGGGTGAGTTTGAGTAACGCTTTAATGGCACCACTGGTTTGTGAGTGCGCTCGCGCTTCAAGCAGTTGTCCGAGTAAGACTAGGGTGAGTATCACGGCGGTGGCTTCAAAATAGAGATGCACCGTACCCGCTTCGGTTTTAAATTCGTCGGGAAATACTTCGGGAAAAAACATCGCGCCTACGCTGAATAAAAACGCAACCCCGGTACCTAAACCAACCAGTGTAAACATGTTGAGATTCCAAGTAATCACGGATTTATAGGCGCGTTCATAGAACATCCAGCAGGCGTAAAACACCACGGGAAGCGTTAATATGAGCTGTACCCAATTCCATTTTTCTTGACTCATAATGCCAGCTAACGGCTGACCAGGAATGAACTCGCTCATGGCGACAATGAACACGGGAATGGTAAAGGCGGTGGCGACTTTCATTTTGGTCACCAGTTCTTGATAGGCCTTTTTTTCATTGGCTTCCGTTGGATCGAGTGGGACTAAGTCCATGCCGCAAATGGGGCAGTCTCCGGGTTTGTCGCGAATGATTTCGGGGTGCATTGGGCAAGTGTATTGTGTGGGTTGCAGTAAATTGACTTGCTCAATTAAATCCATACCGCAGACGGGACAGTCCCCTGCTTGGTCATAGGTTTTATCGCCTTCACAGTGCATGGGACAGTAGAAAATTCCATTGCCATTTTCGACTGGGGGTGCAGAGTGGCTTGAATGAGAGGCGCTGCAACAGGATTTCTTCTCTTTCGTTTCGGGAGTTTTTGCCTCTTTTGTTTCTGGGGGCTTAGCACCGCCACAGCCTCCTTTTTTAGACGAGGCGCAACAGCAAGATTTTTTGGTGCCATTGTCTGGTTCGGGAAGTTCGATGGTGTAGTGCAGTTTATCTTTAACAAGCACTTCTTGCAGGGTATCGAGTGGAATGTGCTCCGACATGGTAATGGTGGCAGAGGCATTTTCGACATCAACGGTGAC
>JALSJT010000131.1 GCA_026989175.1 Thiomicrorhabdus sp.
GTTATGGATGCCCACCTTGAGTCGCCATTGGCTGGTGAGCCGTTATTGCATGAAGTCTTTTTCACCGGTTTCAAGCGGTCAGGTTGTTGGTTTTTTTGTCAGTGGTGGTGGGCACAGAGGCTATTTGTTGTTTCTTATCGCCCATTGGTGGAACCGCTGCGCTTGTTCCACCCTACTGTTTTACTCTCTGTGTTGAAGAGAGCAGAACAAAAAATCGGTAATGCGCCAGTTTCACTCTCTTTCCGGGTAAGGCTTAACCTGACGGCTATGCCCTATCGGGGACTTTACATTTTTCACGATTCAAACTTCGTTGAACGGAGGACAATAACCCATCCGCAGATAAAAGTTTACGAGACAATCCCACGATCACTTCGTTTTCTGCTTATTTAAAGCACGGGGTTTACGAAACTTTTATTTAAAATGCACCGGCAAGTCAGTGTTTATATGGGTTGCAGCGAGGGGCGGGAATTGCTGATATTTTTGGTTATTGATGACTCCGACATGGGGTTCATAAAAAACATTCATTCCAAACTATATGTGCTGCTCTAAGTTAAATGGAGAGCCTAATTCGTTAGGCCATTTTACTGCCGGGCTACTTAATGAAAACACGATATTCCCAGTAACTATAGCCATGATACTTTTTCCCATTCGGTGTTTTTTCTCCGCCCCACCCACGCTGTAAAAGCTCTTTGGCTATAAGCCTGTTCATAATCCCATGACCAACGAGAAGCACATTTTCATGCTCTCTGGCCAATTTTTCCAGCGTTTTGCAGGCAATCTTAACCCGGCTTGATATTTCTTTCTTTGATTCTACGTCTTTAGACAGACCAATAAACCAAAAAATTCGGAATATAATCGACCAGGCGTGAGGGGAAAGTTTTAATAATGGAACATTCATTACAGGAAGTTCTGCTTCGCAAAATGATGGGTCAGATACAAATTCCTCTACATTTAGCAGGTTTGCAGAATGCTTTGATCTTTCGAGAGTGCTGCATACAATAAAACTACGTTTTGCGTGCATTAAAGATTCATCACAAGGTTTATTGTCAGTGATCACGCCAGATTCATTATAACAATTTATCCATTTCGTCATTTCTGAAGAAGATATTTTTCCCCACTCTCCGATATCAGGCTCTCCATGCCGTTGTATGACAATTTTCATTTAATGATAACTTCAGTGTAATGCTTCACTTCTGGAAAAGGATCATAAAAATGATGAAGAAGCGTTTTCCATTTCTGGTACTGTTCAGACTTTCTAAAACCTACGGTATGATCTTCAATTGTTCGCCAGGTCACTAATAGAATATATCGAATTTGCTTTTCGATACCTTTATTAAGCTGATGAGAAACATAACCTTCCATGCTTGAAATTATTTTTTCTGCATGACTGAACGCCGTTTCAAAAGCTTTTTCTTCTCCTTGCTTAATATCTAAAATTGCGACCTCAAGTATCACTGAGTTCTCCGGTTTTTTTGGGCTGCTGATAAAAAAGCGCACAGGAAAACTCCTGCGCGCTTTTATTTTAACAGCCATCAATCAACAGACAGACTTATAATCTGATTTCTTGGCTATGGTTTTCTGTTGTTTTTTATGTGTGGTACTGCGCACTTAGTTCATGCACGGCATTAATAAACGCGCCCACATTTTCCGGGTCGATTTTCGGATGTATACCATGACCAAGGTTAAACACATGACCGTTACCTTTGCCGTAACTGGCCAATACGTTACCGACTTCTTCACGAATACGCGCGGGGTTGGAGTAAAGAATGCACGGGTCCATGTTGCCTTGCAGGGCAATGTTGTCACCCGCAAGCTTACGGGCATCGCTGAGGTCGATGGTCCAGTCCACGCCGAGGCAATCGGCACCGGTGGCGGCCATTTTGTCCAGCCATTGTCCGCCGCCTTTGGTGAAGAGTATGACGGGAACTTTGCGGCCATCTGCTTCGCGGGTGAGGCCGTCGATGATTTGCTGCATGTACCGTAACGAGAATTCCTGATAGTCGCGGGGGGTGAGTACGCCGCCCCAGGTGTCAAAAATCTGCACGGCCTGTGCGCCTGCGGCGATTTGTCCGTTGAGGTACAGGATGACGGATTTTGCCAGTTTGTCGAGCAGTTGATGCAGAGTGTCGGGCTGGTCAAACAGCATGCCTTTGATGTTGCCGTATTCTTTGGTGCCTCCGCCTTCTACCATGTAGGTGGCGAGTGTCCACGGGCTGCCGGAGAAGCCGATAAGCGGTACCCGGCCATCGA
>JALSJT010000132.1 GCA_026989175.1 Thiomicrorhabdus sp.
CTACAATCAGGCCCCTGCTCAGTCGCAACCACAAACTCAAGCACCCGCACAACAGAGCGCTCCGCCGCAACAAGCACCTCAGCAGGGTGGCCAAGCTGCTCCACAGAAGAGTGGTAATGATTTCGGAAACTTTGATGACTTTGATGATGACATCCCCTTTTAAAAAACACCTAAGAGTATGAAATGTAATTTATTTTTTCTAAGCCCCTGTGATTAGGGGCTTTTTTGTGCTACGTAAAAATCATACTTGCGATTTATTCGGTATGTGACACCTTGTGATTATGTGAATAATTACTTTTCAGGCGGTAAAGAAAGTAGCATACAAAATATCATAAAAATGAGGTTTGGGGGCTGACGGAAACCACTACCTATGCTTGCTCGATGAACGACTGGAATAAAATTTTTGGTAATATTTAAGATTGGTGCCGCAAAAATATGCAATAAACTATCGAGTCATAAAATATTACATTGACTAAAGGGAGTCTCCTTATCATTTGCCTCTGCCGCTAAAAATAAATAAGCTACTGAAATAAAAGAAAAAACGTAACTACTCACCCCCCTCAAAGTTTCCAGCCAATGCCATTTGAATAGCAATGAGTGGATTGAAGCCTTTATTTGCCATCGTCTGGAGATAACTTGAGATTCGACAATAGGCTTTAGCGTAATCACTCACTCTAAAACAGCCGGAGACTTTTTGCTTCACCTTCGCCATTCTTAAATCTCGCTCAGCACGATTATTGGTAAAGGGTACGTGCGAGTTTTTAGCGAAGAGTAATACACTGGCTTCATGCTTTTTTAAGCGCTCTAAAAGATTGTGCGCATCCGATTTGGCAATCCGTCCTCGCTTGCCACTCGGCTTGGGCGGAATAGGCGGTAGCTCTTTTTCTCCCCGCGTTATGATGCTCCGGTAATTTTTCTGTAATTTGGCGTACGCCTTATCATCTAATCGTTTTTCATTACTTTCAGCCACGGCTTTACAGCTCTTCTGTAGCGCACGTTTCATATTGCGCGCCCAGGCATACTGATTCGAATCAATCACAAATGCCAGTTCGCGCAATAGATGAGAGCCACAGAGTCCGTGCTCACAATGATCGTAAGACAAATAGGATCCCCAGCAGTCATGGACAATGACACCGCCGTACCTTGGTATGATGTTGATCTCTTTCATGGCCTCCTTGCCCCGCCTTCGGTGCAAGAATTTCAGGGTGATATCCCCGGCTGAATAAACATGAATCCAGTGGTTTTTCTTATCCACCCTGAATGAGGTTTCATCGACGTTAATTGAAGGGGCCATTAACAAGCTTTCCGTTGCTTTTACCTCCCATGCTTCCAATGCTTGGTGTAGTCGCCATACGTACTTAAGAAAGGTGGCCTCCGAGATAACAGAACCCATCATGGAGGTGATCAGCTTTTGAACGCGGCTCAAAGCGACCATTTGCCCCACAAGCAAATTGATGACAAAGGCTTTCAGCCCGTCACCGTATTGAAGAGGCCCCGGCATATCACCTGGGAATGTGCCCTTGGTTGTCGATTGACAGTTGGGGCAGCTTTTCACCTCAGCATCGACATGCGTCACCACTTTTTCAAAGATAATATCAATTTTGGTCCTGCGCTCATGATGAGTACAGGTGACGGCACTCAGATCTTCACCGCAGATTTTGCAGGTGATTGCTGATGTCACCGTGACACTTTCGTTAATACGGGTATTTCCCGCCATCTTCCCATTCTCGCGTTTACCTTTGCCATGTTGGTCCGACTGACCGAGAGCGGTTTCATCCTTTTCCGTTTGAGAGGACGGTATGCTTGAGTTCTTGTTGTTTTTCTTTGTGGAGCGTTCGAGAAAAATAGTCAAGATCAGCTCAATGATCATCATCATGCTATTCATTAGCAACTTAACCTCACCGGTCACTTTGCCGTCATCGCACAACCGACGGAAGTCAGCTCTTAGCTTGGCCACTTCATTTCGAACTCTGTTTTTATCTGCAATGGCCATGAGGTATCAACAAGGTTGATGGGTAAGTACCTATTATACCCCCTGTTTTTATGGGCTCACGGAGTGGCGTATCAGGCGAGAATAGGAATCGATGAATCAAATCAGCATCATGAGGTGGAGATAAGGCGTGAGTGGCTGCCTTACTCGGAATGAAGGCGGGTTATTTTGAAAGGCAGGTGCTTCGCTATTTTAACCCCCAAAAACGTGTCAAGAAAATTATCAACTTTTTTATGGGGGTGAGCAGTTAC
>JALSJT010000133.1 GCA_026989175.1 Thiomicrorhabdus sp.
GTAAAAAATTATTGGCGCTGCATGCGCCACGCTCCGCAGAGTATGCTGTTGCTTTTTATCTGGACGGCGGCGTGGAAGCCGGGCACAGATTTATGAGTACGGGTGAAAGAGCTGATAATCCTGATTCCAAACTGAGTGACTTCATAATACGTAGCACCAAGCTGGATATCTATGCCAATGGAAAAATGGCAAGGATTGTCAATGCCGCACAATACCACCCCTTTGTTTTTTTACACAAAACCACCAACATCGTCTACACCATGAAATTCGGTTTCTACAAAAACACCGCTGGCGAATGGGTGATGATTCGTTGATTTTGTTCACCCTGTAAGGGTTTCCTGATAAGGAAAGTATTAGCAAAAAATATAGAACCTGAATTTAACTCTTGGCATGCAATCGAAAATCGTTCGATATTCTTTCCAAGTAGTCTTGCTACACTATGGGCTTATAAAAATTCACTTCATTTTGCCACTAAAGAAAAAATATTTTCCAGGTTGTTGATGCATGAAATGGTTGAGTGGAGTTGTCGTGCTAACTAAGAAGCGAAGATCCATATTGTTTTATGCGCTATTTATAACATGCAGTTGTACTCTGGAGGCTAAAGCCATAAATATGAAAAACAATAATGCTTATGTTAACCGAGAAGAGTTGGCCTATCTTGAATCCTATATTTTTTCGGCGAAGAAAAGCAGGGAAGATTTTGGACTCGCCTTAATGTTTTCAAATCAAGATGAAATAAATAAATTTGAGAAAACTGCCGAGGAATATTTGTCCAGCAAGAACGATGCGGTCCTTATCCAGGAAGGACTTGCTATATATCAAGAAATACTTGGGGGTGAAGTGGGGCCCGCATTTGTTAAAGCTTTACGTGACAAAACTAATGAAAATATAAAAAGACTGCAAGCTGACCAGGAACGTATGAGTCAAATACTAAATGATCCAGATTTTTCCAAAGGTCAATTATTGCTCAATGGTTTGCACGAGGCCAGTGAAGGCCGGCTGCCTATGCTAACTAAAAAATTAAATGATCAACAGTTTTCTGTCCTTCTTTGGTTGGTTGTGGCCGATATGAATTACTCCAAAAAATTATCCCGCGTATATGGCTGGCTAAACTCAACTAATCCTGATGTGAAAAAGCGGGAACGGTATATTGCATTAGCAGAGGAAATGAACAAAGCTATCCAGAGTGATAATATTTCGGCGATAAAAAAACTGCTTTCTCAAGGGGTCGATATTGCACAAGTTAATTACCCACTAGAGATATTTCCTTTGGAAGTTGCAGCTATAAATGCATCTGTAGAAACGCTCAACTTCATTCTTGAGGTAACTCCCACCATGGAAGTAGCAACGCTTGATGGTTGGATTAAATCCATCAGTTTAGCGATTGAAAACAATAAGCGTGACAAAGTTGGCATTTTAGTTAATGCGTTATCTGCATCTACCTGGGCTGTTGAAGAGTTTTGGCCCCCATTGATGGAGCATGCCTGGAATACAGGTGACCCGACGTTTATGAGGCTTTTAGTTGACTTTATGCCAGCCAAATTTCCAAACGAAACGTTATATGAAATTATAGACACTTTTTTAACATACCCATACAACACTCATTTGATTGAAACCCACCAAAAAGTGTTGGCTAGGTTGTTGAGCAAAGCCCCTGACTACAACAATACCAAGGGAAAGGGGGAGTGGCCTGCCAGGCAAGTGGGTGGGCCAGCGATGAGTGCATTGTTAAATAAAAACTATCTGTTGCTCGATCTACTTTTAAGCCATCAAAACGGTATTTTTCAATCAGAATCTGAATTTATCACTACTAAAGCAAGGCTTGTTCAGGCTGCGGCGTACAATGAAGATTTACGCGCTTTAAAACTTTTCCATAAACATGGCGCAAACTTTATTGAGTATGAATACGGAAGTGAATCACTTAGCATTTTAGGCGGGCGTATTATTTACACTAATATGGAGCTAACTGTCAATAAGCAAAAAGTCATTGACTACCTTGTATCGCTAAACATCCCTTTGGTTTTGACCGATGATCAAAATCAGCTTGGGTACCTGATAAGAAACTATGCAAAGCATCGCGGAATTTCTGAAGCAGAAGCTGTTTCTTTTTTTAAGTGTAAAGCTATAACTGATAATTGATGAAGCACGACCACCCGGTGGCGCCTACCTGCACCGTATTGATCCTGCTTATCAACCTATGGGATTAATCAACAAAAGTGCATGAAATT
>JALSJT010000134.1 GCA_026989175.1 Thiomicrorhabdus sp.
CCATAATTTTTTGCACTTCATCTTTTGGCCCGCTTAGGTCAATGTAGGGCGCGGTATGGTCATTAAATACACGAAAGCGATTGTCGAGTCGCAAATCGACACTAATGCCTTTAATTTTACTGGCATCAGGTTGCGGGGTGATGGTGATTTTTCCAACCTTTAGGTGCTTGATGATGTCTGTATCACTGAGTTTCATAGTATTTTGGGGAGCTCCGAAAGGGTAAGCGTAATGGTTTTGTCTTCTTTTTTGTTTATGAGGCGTATTTTACCTGGAAAGTAGCTGTGGTCGGGCAATAACCATAGCTCAATGCGCGATTTTTGACTCTCAAAGACGTATTTTAAAGCGTTAAAGGAGCGATTGGAGAATTTAAATTCCAACTTTTCAGGTTGATCGATGGTTTTAAAAATAAGTTTTTCTTGAAAGTTACTGTCCTGAATGTGGAGTTCAAGCGCTTTAAGGGAGTGCTGGTTTAACTTAAAGTATTGAATGGCATAGGAGATGGACATAATGTCAAACGTATTGGTTTGTATTGGCCAAGTACGATTTTTTTCAATAAAAATGACCTGATTATTGCTCTCATCACGTTTCATGGTGGTGTGTTTTTTTGTGGTTTTGCCATCCTTTTTACTGATGCCTAACTTATGGTAACTGAGCCAAGTCAGCGCGTCTTTACTCTGTTTCAATTGGATGGTTTCAATGGAGGAGTCGCTGAAAAACATCGCCGCAAACCCAGAGGGTTTTGCACGGCTAACTAAGGTACAGTCCGTTTGCTGGCACTGAAATTGGTGCGTGGCTTTGCCAAGCTCGACACCAAATGCATTCACGTAGTAGCTACTTTTAAAGTTGGGCAAGGTGGCTGAGAAGCTGCTTGCAGTGTAGAGTGCTATCAGTAGGCTTAACCCAATCGAATGTACTATTTTTAATCGTAAATAAGACATAAGAACCCTTTATTATCAAAAAAATAGATGTAGATGTCTTCGATTATATTAAATAGAGCGGTCATTCAGCACGTTTAACTGTTGAGGTTTACTTAAAATACTCTGCTCAAACCACGCTTGGTTCTCTTTAAGGGCAAGTTTACCTTGTGCAAACCACTCAATAACGAGAGGGTAGGCGCGGTGCTCTTGTTGGTGTACTTTCTCTTTTAGAGTCTGTTCAGTATCTTCTGGAGAGACCGGTACTTTTGCTTGTAAAATAACCGGACCGCTGTCCAGTTCAGGGGTGACAAAATGAATACTTAACCCGTGTTCGGTATCACCTGCTTCCAGTGCGCGTTGATGGGTGTTGAGTCCGGTATATTTAGGCAACAGCGAGGGGTGAATATTCACCATTTTTCCTAAAAAGTGCTGTGTAAAAGCGGGGGTTAAAATCCGCATAAAGCCCGCTAAAACAATCAGATCAATCTGTTGAGAATCAATCGCTACTTGTAACGCTTGGTCAAAACGTTCGCGATTTTCAAATTTTTTGTGTTCAATGATTTGGGTTGGAAGTTTGGCTTTTTGAGCGCGAACTAGACCATAAGCATCGGCTTTATTTGAGAGTACGAGCGCAATTTCATATTCATGAGCGTGTTGTTTTTGGTGTTCAATAATGGCTTGAAGGTTTGAGCCACTGCCTGAAATTAAAACGGCGATACGAATAGGTTGTTTCATATTTTTTTAAGGCGTACAAGAAGTGTTAAATAGGGGGAGGAGAAAATAATACCGCGCATTTTGATGAGCGGTATTATTAATTTGAGCGTGATTTAAAGTTGTACCAGCTTAACGCTCGGCGCTTCGGTATCAGAGGTTTCAATTTGACCAATCACCGAAACGGTTTCACCTGAAGCGGTCAGTAAGTCAATGGCTTTTTGTTGCTCGGCTTGATCGACCACAATGACTAAACCAATGCCGCAGTTTAAGGTACGGTGCATCTCTTCGTATTCGACATTCCCAGCTTCTTGAATCCAATCAAACACAGCCGGACGTTGCCAGCTATTGGTGTTAACGTTGGCCATGGTATGGTTTGGCATCACGCGCGGTAGGTTTTCAAGTAGTCCACCACCGGTAATGTGTGAAACCGCATGAATATCAACCGATTTCATCAGTTTTAAGAGTGACTTAACATAGATTCGGGTTGGCTCCATTAAGGCATCAATCAGTGGTTGACCATTAATGTCTGTTTGCAGATCGGCGTTACTGACTTCGAGAATTTTGCGAATGAGAGAGTAACCATTTGAGTGTGGTCCCGTAGAGGCTAATCCTAGCATTACATCGCCCGCTTTCACTTTGGTGCCATCAATTAAATCGGCTTTTTCAACGATTCCAACACAGAAGCCGGCTAAATCGTAATCACCATTGTGATACATGCCCGGCATTTCAGCGGTTTCACCGCCAATCAGCGCGCAACCAGACTGCAAGCAACCTTCGCCGATGCCTTTTACCACATCGGTCGCAATCTCAATTTCAAGTTTTCCTGTTGCATAGTAATCTAAAAAGAAGAGGGGTTCTGCCCCTTGTACAATTAGATCATTGACACACATCGCAACCAAATCAATCCCGACTTGATCGTGTTTTCCACTGTCAATCGCTAGGCGAAGCTTAGTGCCAACCCCGTCAGTTCCTGAAACAAGAATTGGATTTTTATATTTTGCCATGTCTAGCTCAAATAATGCACCAAATCCACCTAACGAAGCTGGAACTTCTGGGCGAGTGGTCGCTTTTGCAATGGGTTTAATGGCTTCAACCAGTGCATTTCCAGCATCAATATCTACGCCAGAATCTTTGTAATTAATGGATTGTGTATTTGTAGTCATAGTCTCTATTCTAAATGTTATGCAGTTAAGCGGATTTTAGCCTGTGTATACTCAAGCGACCTGAGCATAAAGGCAAAGGCTTGAAGTAAGCTGACGCCACCAAAAAAGGTTGTACTGAGGCGATTAAAAAACATTATGATATTGTAACGAAATTTTGAGAATGATATATGAGAAGTTTTCGCTTATTAGTACTATTTTTACTGCTGAACACGGTTTCGAGTGTTTGCGTGAGCGCACCCGTGGTGACTGAACAGAATCAAGAACAGCGACTGTTTACGGTCACTCTGCCTTACCATAATGGGGTGCAAACCATTGAGGGCACCTTACAAGAGGCGATGGCGACACTGTTGGTTCGATTAACGGGAAAAAAAGCATTTTTAACCAGTCGTGTGGCGCAAATTTACCTTAAAAACCCAAAGGCTTGGTTGAAAACTTATGATATTACGCCCCGACTGGAAGAGGGCGTTATAGTCGGTGAAAACATTGTTTATACCTTTTTAGAGGATAAACTACGCCAAGAGTTTCGTCATCGTTTTGTGCCGATCTGGCCGCTATCGGCACGACCCAATACCTTGGTAATGGGAACCTTGGTGCAAGGTGATACGCTGATTAAACTTGATAATGCCTCGTTACATTATCGCGTTGATGCCGAGTTTCGCCACTACCCAAATCGAGTCAGGTTGCCCATTACGTTACCGACCTCCTCAGAAGGTACAAAGAGTGCGTGGATATTACCCGTTGAGTCAGCACAGAGGGTTTCTGTTATTCAAGAGAAATTAGCACGATTGGATCTACCCTATCTATTGAGTTTTAAAGTGGTGATGAAGGGGGGGGAGAATAATCGTTTAACGTGGATGTTGTATGATAATTCGGGAGCGAAAATTCTTTCTGGTACGCAGAATAGAGGAACAATCGCCATACTTAGCGAGCAGATGTTTGATCACGTGATGGCGTATTATGTTCAACAGTATCAGCCTGATCCGATAGAGAAGGTGATGGCGGTAGATGCGATTGACTTAACCATTAATGGTATAGAAAGTGTTTCACAAATAACCATGTTTGATGATTTATTCGCTTCAAAACCTGATCAAATACGCTCTGTTGAACTGGTTTCCATGCAGGCGGGTCAGGTTCAGTATAGAATAACCCCTCAAATGAACTATCAGAGTGTTCTGAGCTGGATTCAAGCGTGGCCACAATCAAGTTTGGCTGTCGCAGATTCAGAACATAAACGTATTATTATAAGCGTGCGTTCTGAGTTTTTCTTACAACAGAGCAAAGGGAACTAATCATGTTTGTACAGATGCCATTAAAAATTGGCTTGCGGGATGATGCTTGTTTTGAGACCTTTGTAACAGAAAAAGAGTCGCTGGCATTGGCGTTTAATGGGCTGCAAAGTGCGTTAATGCAGTCCAATGGCAGCGCCTTTTATTTACACGGTGACAGTGGCGTTGGAAAAACACACTTATTACAAGCCTCTTGTCGGTTTGTCACCGAGCAGGGAAAAGCCAGTGTTTATCTGCCTTTTGAAGATCACTCGTTGCCGTTAATTCCGGATGTCTTAACGGGGTTAGAGCAGATGCCTTTAGTCTGTTTAGATGATATGACGCATATTATCGGACAAGCTAAGTGGGAGCAATCGCTAGCAAATTTGATCACCAAATCCAGTGTGCAAGGGCATACGTTGATTTTAGCTGGGCAACAGCCTATTAACGATTGGGATATTGCGACCACCGATTTAGCCAAAGCCTTAATGATGGTGCTGCCGATTGAAATTCAGGCATTGGCCGAAAAAGAGGAAGTGATTGTTGCACTGCAACGCCACAGTCAGCGGTTGGGCTTTGAACTACCAAACGATGTTGGAAATTACTTGATTAAGAAGTTTTCAACCGATTTACAAGAGTTGTTGGCTGTTTTAAAGTTATTAGAACAAGCGACACTGGTTGAAAAAAGGCGCTTAACTCTTCCCTTTGTGAAAAGTTTTTTGAATAAATGTTAACCCCAAACCCCAAACCCCACCCAAAAAAATAATTAGGAAATGATTTTGTATGAAAACTCCATTTTATAGTGTTTTTATTTTTACCGTTCTCATGGCTTTATCGGCTTGGAGTGCGACGGCGTACAGTGCCCAACTCAAAGAGGATATTAAGTTTATTGATTTAGATGGCAATGAATCCATGTTATCGGACTATAAAGGTAAGTGGGTAATCGTCAATTTATGGGCGACATGGTGTCCGCCGTGTTTGGTTGAAATCCCAGATCTTATTATGTTTCATGAAGCACATAAAGATAAAGATGCGATTGTCATTGGTGTGAACTATGAAGATATTGCTATTAGTAAGGTGAAGGCCTTTGCCGAAGAGCAGATGATTAATTTCCCGATTGTACGATTTGAAGGGAAAATGGATGGCATCACCAGTCCATTTGGTCGGGTATACGGTTTGCCTGCCACCTATATGGTTGCCCCTGATGGGCAAGTGGTTGCCGCTCGAACAGGGATGGTCGATCAAAAGATGCTGGAAGGCTTTATGGCGAAATACACCGAAATGAACCCACCAGAAGAAGCCAAAAATACCGTCAAAAAAGGTGAGGAGTAAAGCATGTTTTCAACTCGCTTAGCCTATGGACTTAAGTATTGGCGCTTGGCGCTCCACTTAGTGTTTAAAACAAAACACTTTGGGGTCAATAATCTCTGGTGGGCAACACAACCCTCCGCCATTGGTTGGCACTGGTATCAAATTGTATGGGGCATTTTAACCGTGATGCCCATGGTGCGTAACTATCAATCTTTAAAGGTTCGAAGCTGTTTGGGCTGGTTGCCTGAATCGGAGTGTTTGGCATTAGGGTTTAAAGTGCCATAAGTAAAGAAATAGGGGGGGGAGAAAAATGATTCAAATGGATTTAGAGCAACGACAATCGTCACGTTTTTTACGCCCCTTTCTGGTGACAGGCAATGAAGATGAAGATTTTTCAGCCCCGTTTGACGGTTTTGATGTCAATTTAACTGGGCTGAGTTTTTGGGTGGAAGAGGCGGACTATTTTTTGCCTGAACAGCAGATTAGCCTGAGAATCAAAAATACCGAAACCGATGAGGTGTACTGTCTAGAGAGTGTTGAAGTGGTGCATCAACGGGCAGAGGGTGAACGTTTTTTATGCGGTTGCCATATCGTTCAAGTCACCAGTGCGCAGCTGTTATCACACCACCGAATTGTGATGACCGATGAAAAAACGGCCTTAGTCTCTATGGCTGACTCCAAACTATCCGAATTTGATTTTATTGAAGACAATTCCTCTCTATCGACCGATCAAGCAGATTTTCAAGAAGCCAGCATGGCACTCAATTTAGCGGTATCACAGCTGAAATCCAGTCGAAACTGGGGGCATGTATTGTTGCAAGACATTCAAGATACCATTGATTCGGCGCAAGGAAAGCAAGTGGATGTGGACGCACTTAAGCAGGTGTTAAGCCGTTTTTCGGATTATTACGATCACATGAGTGACACCACGATTGCACTGGGCATGTTAGCAAAACTGTTAGCACATACGCCTGATCAGCCTGCGGATAAATCCTCATGGAAAACTTTAATATCGGATTTTGAAGCTCGGTTTTTAACGGAGCAACAACAAATTGCTTACGACTTTATGCACCAAGGTATGAGTGCTGATGAAGCACTTAAAATGGCGAGTGAGTATCTTTCTGGTATTTCCCAAAAAGGGTAGGAACTCGATAAATAGAGCGTGCTTTCCTCAAGTATCACTTTTATGAAAAGAGTAGAAATCATTTATATTTATGACTTTTAAGTTATTTTTATAGAAAAAAAGTATTTTAATCTACGTCGTTTGAGCTATATTATGCTTTGATTTTATTAAATACGTACGCTGAGAGCCCTTTCTTGTAAAGGTTTCGTCTAAAGTACAACCCTTAAAAAGACGTACGTGCAGCTTTATGTAACCATATAGGATGATTCATGCAAAACCATGTTTTCTTAAATAAACAACCGATTCTTGATGCGAAAAAAGAGTTATATGCTTATCAACTGACGATGGAGTCTTTAACGGATGAGGGCGTTGAAACGTCCGAATGGGAGGCGTTGGCAAAAGGGTTTTATGAGGATTTGCAAGCCGAGGTTGGGGTTGAAAACATAACCGCTGGAAAACCCATTTTTTATCGTGCCCCCCACTCACTATTAAGATTAGACTTATTACCAAAGGTTGAGTGTTTAAGCACATTAACCGTGGAAGTGGATGCGGATGTATTAACGGATGTGGAAGCATTAACCACGTTAAAAGCGCTTAAAAAGTCAAATGTCTCCATTGCGATAGCAGACTTTAAGCCCAGCGAGGCGTGTACAAAACTATTAAGCATTGCCAATGTGGTTAAGCTGAATACTAAAGACTTTTCGCTTGAAGAGATTGCTCAAGAAGTCACTCAGTTAAAATCGCAACAAAAAACCGTGGTCATTACAGGGGTTGAAACCGAAGCGCAGTTTGATCAATATCAAGCCTCGGGTGCCGATTATTATCAAGGGTTTTTCTTTGTTAACCCCGTCTTCTCTTCCAAAAAAGAGCTGTCCAATAATAAATTAGCGGTATTAAAGTTATTGGCCGAGGTGAATGATCCTGATATTAGTTTTGACCAACTTGCCGAGACCATTGGTGTCGATGTTGGGATGACGTATAAGTTGTTGGGTGCAATTAATCACCCTAAGAATGGCATTCCTAAACGGGTTGAGACCTTAAAAGAAGCCGTTAACTACATGGGCTTAAAGCGCCTTAAGTTTTGGGTCAATATGATGATGATGTCCTCGATGGAGGATGTGCCAGATGAACTTTTAGTCGTTGCATTGGTACGAGCCAAGTTCTTAGAAGGCATGGCGGAGAAGCTAGGTCATCCCGAAGCGAAAGATACCTACTTTATGGCAGGGCTATTTTCAACCTTAAACTCGTTCCTTAAAATCCCTATGTCAGATGTGGTGGAGCAACTGCCACTGCCAGAAGAGGTTAAATCTGCATTAGTCGATCAATCGGGTGATATGGGGAGCGCGATTTGGGTGATTCGTTCGTTAGAGCAAGGCAATACCCGTTTGAGTATTCCAGGGCGTGAGCAGATTGATATGATGGTTATTTCCAGCGTCTATATGGCGGCAAATGGTTGGGCATATAAAACGATTGCGAGCTTACGCGCTTAACGTTGTTCTACTCTTTTGATTCTTGGGGAGTGTTTTCTTGCAAAGGAAACACCACCGCATGATCCATCTCTAGCGTCACCCCAATTTTTGAACCAATCGCATGATCGTGATGGGATTGGCTCATGCACAGCACTTTCTCGCCATTGCCAAGTTTTAAGGTAAACAGAAAGTGCGATCCTCTAAACACGCGGTTAACCACTTCCAGTTGCCATGTGCTGTCATCATTGTGAATAATATCATCGGGTCTCACCAATACCGATACCGCTTGATTGGGTGAAAAATCATCGCATACATTGGTTTTTAAACGTCCTAGTTCCGTCTCTACCTGACAGCAACTGGAGACCGTTCCTTTAATTAATACCCCTTGCCCAATAAAATCCGCGACAAACGGGTGGTTGGGTTCATGGTATAAATTATAGGAGGTGTCCCATTGTAATAATTTTCCAGCATTCATTACCCCCACGGAGTCGGCAATGGCAAAGGCTTCGTTTTGATTGTGAGTCACCATCAGCGCGGTAATGCCTTCGGTTTTTAAAATACAGCGTACCTGTCTGGCGAGGTTTTCGCGCAGTTCTACATCCAACCCAGAAAAGGGTTCATCCATCAGCAGTATTTGAGGTTTGCCCGCCAGTGCGCGCGCCAGTGCCACCCGTTGTTGTTGACCGCCTGAAAGCTCATGGGGATAACGCTTCTCTTTGCCGCTTAAATCCACCAGCTCTAATAAGGTTGTAATGCGTTCTTGTTGCTGTGTTTTGCTAAAATTGGTAATGCCAAAACGAATGTTATCTTCCACATTAAGGTGTGGAAACAGCGCGTAATCTTGAAACACCATGCCCACTTTACGAGATTCCGTTGCTAAGTGCGTATTGGTCGAAGAGACCAATTGCTCACCGAGAAGGATCTCTCCTTGGCTAATCGGTTGCAAGCCGGCAATGGTACGCAGTAGCGTCGTTTTTCCGCAACCACTGGGGCCTAATAAACAGCCAATTTCGCCTGCATTTAAGTGCAGAGTGATATTGTCTAAAATCAGCGTATTTTGGTGCTGGCTATTGATTTGATGAATGTGCAGTTCACGCATGACGTTTTCCAATCATTTTACTTAAAATAATCACTGGAATCAGCCCGGTGATTACAATTAACAGGGCGGGTAATCCAGCATCCGCAAGGCGTTCATCGGCGGCCATTTCGTAGGTTCGAACCGATAGGGTGTTAAAGTTGAACGGTCTTAAAATTAAGGTGGTCGGCAGCTCTTTTAACACCTCCACAAAGACCAAAATAAAGGCGGTGATTAAGCTGCTACTGAGCAAGGGAATGTGAATTCGTTTTAAGATGACCCAGTTATTCGCACCCAGGGTTTTTGCCGACTCATCCATGCTGGGCTTGATTTGCGCCAAGCCTGAACCAATACTTTGTAACGCGACCGACAAAAATCGGAAGCAGTAGGCAAACACCAAGGCAAACAGCGTACCAGATAACAATAACCCTGTTGAGATACCAAGGTGCTCACGCGCCCAACCGTCCAAGGTATTATCAAACCAAGCAAAGGGAATGATGACGGCAACGGCAATAATCGTACCGGGAATGGCATAGCCCAGTCCCGCAATACGTACCGTGTTATCAATGAGCGGGTTGTGTTGAATGCGTTTTACATACAGCAGTAACAGCGCAATGGAGATGGTGATGAGTGCCGTAATGAAGGCTAGGCTAAAACTGTTCCAAACCAACGTGAAAAACTCGGCATTTAACTGGGTATCGGCGACCGTGATTGACCAATTTAGGAGTTGCAGTGCGGGTAAGATAAAACCAAATAAAATGGGCACTAAGCAAATCATAAATGCCAGCGCACTTTTACGACCTGTTAACGTGGGCAATGCGTGGTTTAAGGGTTGATTATGACCAGTAAAATATCGTGCTTGCTTACGTGACCAAAATTCAATCGCCATTAAAACGATCACAAACACCAACAGTAAAATGGAGAGTTGTGCGGCAGTGGTGGTGTCGCCAAAGCCTGTCCACGTTCGATAAATGCCGGTGGTAAACGTGGCTACGCCAAAGTGTTGTACCGTACCAAAATCGGCTAAGGTTTCCATTAAGGCTAGGGTAAGCCCCGCAATAATGGCGGGGCGAGCGATGGGCAGGGCGACTTTAAAAAAGGTTTTGTAAGGCCCAGCACCCAAGGTTCGGCTAGCGTGCATCACGCTTTGGCTTTGATTGGCAAACGAGGTACGAGCCAAGAGGTAAACGTAAGGGTATAAAACTAAAGAGAACATCAAAATCGCACCACCCAAAGAGCGAATTTCAGGAAACCAAAGGTTAACCGTTTGGGTTTCAAAGATCGTTCTTAATGCCGTTTGAACGGGGCCTTCAAACTCCAATAATCCGGTGTAGGTGTAAGCAATAATATAAGCGGGCATCGCCATGGGAAGCAACAACGCCCAGTGCAGAACCGATTTACCAAAAAACTGGTATTGACTGATCACCCATGCGCAGGGAATACCCAATAAGAGCGTACCAATGGTAACCCCCAGCATCAACCAAAGTGAATTGATGATGTATTCGGGCAGCAGTGTATTACTGAGGTGTGCCCAGTTATCATTGGTTGGCTCAAACACAAAACTGACCAGCACCCAGAGGGGGATGGTCAGTAAGAGTGCAATCACCGTGGTTAGGATGGACCAGCGATTAATCCGTTGTTTGAGCAGATGAATCACGGTTTGCTTGGTTTACCTTTTATCGGGCTTTTTATCACGATGTTTATCGCCACCCCGCACGATCCATAATACGAATCGCTTGCGTGTTTAAGTTGCCAAGCTCGGTTAGGTTTAAGCCATCACTGTGAAAATCCCCCCAGTTTTTAAGCGTATCACTCCAAGGCGCATCGGCGATCACAGGGTATTCGTTATTGGTTTTGGCATACCATGTCTGTGCATCTTTCGATAGTAAATACTCAATCAGTTTAATCGCATTTTCTCTATTTTTAGCCGCTTTCGTTACCGCAATACCACTGACATTAATGTGTGCGCCACGATCCGATTGGTTTGGCCAAAACACCGCCACTTGTTGTGCCGCTTCTACCTGCTTAGGATCGTTACTGTTGAGCATTTGACCTAAATAGTAGGTGTTTACCAACGCAATATCACATTGACCCGCCGCCACCGCTTTAATTTGATCACGATCTCCGCCTTTGGGTTTACGCGCCATATTGTTTACCAATCCATTGACCCACGTTTCAGTGGCTTTTTCACCTCGGTGCGCAATCATCGAAGCGACCAGTGATTGGTTGTAAATATTATTAGAAGAGCGCACACAAATCCGTTTTTTCCACTTAGGCGAGGCTAAGTCTTCGTAAGTGCTTAACTCAGACGGTTTGACACGGTCTTTCGCATACACAATCATCCGAGAACGTGTGGTCAAGCCAACCCAATACCCATCGGCATCTCGTAAGTGTTCTGGCACCAATTTTTTCATGGTGTCATTTAGGCTAGGTTGCAAAACCCCCGCTTTTTTCGCACGGTATAAACGCCCTGCATCGGTGGTAATTAAAATATCAGCAGGGCTGTTCATGCCTTCAGACTCTAAACGCTTTAAAAGCGCATCGGCTTTACTGGTGATTAAGTTTACTTTGATGCCCGTGAGCTGAGTAAAGTCCGTTAACAGCGGCTTAATGAGCTGCTCTTTACGAGCCGAGTAAACGTTTACTTCTTCAATATCTGCATAGACAGGAAAGCTTAATGCTGTCATTAAAAGCAGTAACCCAGTTGTTTTGAATAGCATTTTCATGGCGAATAAAAACCTTTATTTAAACCGTTATATTTCGTATGGGGATTATTTTAATACAAATGATAACAGTTATCAATTAGATTTGGTTTTTATTCAAGAATTAGGTGGTCGATAGGGGGGAGAAAATTTTTGATGTGAGTTAAAGCGTGTCGTTTTTACGTAAAGAGTCTGCTACAATCCTTAGCGTTATTAAAAGTAGGTTATAAATAATGATTTTTAAGAGAGTGCTCGATTATCCTGTTAATATCAATATTCGGTCAAATTGGCAGGGTTGTAGGCATATTAGGTTTTAAGGGATGTTGAGTGGAAAAAATAGAGCAATATAAACAGAGCTGGGTAAAATTTATTGTTAGTGAGTTTATTGTATTCCTGTCTCAGATTGCAGTTTTTTTTATGGTTGCTGTGTTTACCTCAAACTTTTTGAATAGCGAAGAAAAGCTAGTGGCATTCTCGAAGCAAAAAATAAATGATGGCTCTTTGACTGAAATTGGACTTACGTTTTTAGCAATTCTAGTTGTAATTGGTTTCTTTACTACTCTAGGGCGAATTTTTGACAATAAAAATGTTGATTATTTTGTAAATGAGGTGCTTTATGAAATGCCAAAAACAATATATTTCTTTGGTTCAGCAGTAACAGGAGTAATGCTTGCAATTTCATTGTTTATGTTTTTAAACCCAACACCTGAAGCATCTCCACAAGGTTTCGGATTACTAACTTTATTTTTTGCTTTAATGGTGTTCTTGTATGGTTGTGGGTTTAGTTATGCGTTTAAGCATAAAACACATATTAAAAAAAATCTAACAAAAAAAACAGAGAACAGTTTAGAGCGTCACTTTTTTACTTATACAAAAAATTCCCCTTTTAAATTGTCGCGGATTTCGGTCGTTAGAAATGCATGCAAAGACAGGAACATGTATGCATCAAAGATAAAGATTAGAGGTTTAAGGAACAGGCTTTAATATGAAGTTAGGAAGAAACAAAAATTGTTGGTGTGGTTCTGGTAAAAAATATAAGAAATGCCATTTGAATAGAGATCAGCAAAAACCAATTAGTATTGGAGAAACCCATAATGCAGCTAAAGCCATAAAATCAAATAGATACTGCTCTGTCCCTAAGGCTCTTAAAAATAAGTGTACAAATAAAGTCATTAATGCGCATACGGTTTCTAAAAGTAGCACTTTAGTTGAAATAGCTGATGACACAAATCACGTGTTAGGATTAAAAATCAGCATGCCCGCACTAATTAAGAATAAGGGAGATATTTATCTAGAAAAAATAGGTATTAATCAAGCTTCTACTTTTAAGGGCTTCTGTTCGTATCATGATAAGTCTCTATTTTCATGTATTGAAGATGAGGGATTTACTAAAACAAATGAACAGTTTTTTGCGTTGGCTTATAGGGCTATTTGCAAAGAAGTGTACGCTAAAAGCCCGAATACTGAAATTCTTGATTTTATTAAAAGTGCGGATAAAGGAAAAAGTATAATAAGCCAGTTAGCTATTCAAAGTTTAGCTAATTGTTTTAGCTTGGGAACTGATACTGCATTCGACGAATTAAATGATCTTAAGATTTTATTTGACGATAGCTTGGTAAGTAATACAGTATTAGACATGTGCCACGTAATAATTTCATCAAATTCACCTTGTCCTGTGTCAGTTTCTTCAATAGTAGCTCCTGATGTTGATTTTGAAGGTAAAAAAATTCAAGACTTGTCTAATCTGAAAGTTGTTCCTGAGCATGTAATATTTAACTCATTTTCTAGTGATGGTAATGGCTATATCGTTTTTAGCTGGTTAAAAACTTCTCTAATAATAACTGGTTTTATTGAAACCTTAATTCGCCAGAATGTCAGTAATATATTTAATGCACTATTAAGGTTTTTTTACTGTATCAGAGAATATTTACATATCTCCTGTCTGGTGGGAATCACTAACAGATGATCTTCGTAAGACATTGACAAAAAGAATTATGATTGGTGTAAGCTCTTTTGTTTCACGTGATGACAGGTGCTTAATTGATGATGGCTATGTGTTTAACGGTTGGGATATACGTAGAGTTGAAAAGCTTAATTTCTAATGAATAAATATAAAAGGGGACACTACCCTTTAAATGTGTATTTTTTTTAAAATAAAGGTTTATTGGTAGATTCTGGTAAGGAAGGGGGGGGAGAAAATATTCAATTTAAATTTTACCCCAGAGTTGATCGTGCGATAAAGAAGCCTGTTTAATTTTAGTGTCCTTCTGATGACTTATCATTCGGCTTCCTGTTACTTTTTGCTTGCCCAAAAAAGTAACCAAAAAAGGCACCCCGCTGACGCACTTGGTTGATCTAAGCTCGATAGCCTAACTTTTTGAACTCGCTTTGCTCAGACAACAAAAAGTTATAACGGCTCTCTTCGCTAAGTTCAGCGTCGAGTGCTTTCAGAGGGGGGTGGTGTGTTGTCTTCTTTTTAGGTGTTTAAAAAAGAAATTATTGATTCAGTTTGGTTTGAGAAAAACCTACAGAAATACTTGAGCATTACAGCAGGATTTAAATTGATAGCGGGGAAAAACCTAATCCAAAATTTTATCCCCCCTTATCGGATTGTAATAATAAGATGATGTTTTCCGTCCCGTAGGGGCTGACCTACGTGTCTGCCCAGATGACATGCGATGTTATAAGCAGGGCGAACACATAGGTTCGCCCCTACGGCGATAAATTATGCAATACGATTCTAAAATTGCAAAAAATTGTCATCATGTCTAATCACATCCTCGGTATTATTGAAATCGTAGGGGCGGATTCTATATCCGCCCAGATCATGAATTCTGTATAAGCCTATGATTTGCTATTGGATGATAAAAGGGCAGATATGGAATCTGCCCCTACGAGAATGGAAACGGGATTAAAAGGGGACGCTACCCTTTAAATGGCGTAATTTCTTTAAAAATAAAGGTTTATGGGGTTTATTGATGGTATTGAGTGGATAGGGGGGGAGAAAATTTTTAAAGAGACTTTTTTAAGTCGTTTGTACTCGGTTACGCCCTTGTTTTTTTGCGTTATAAAGGGCGGTATCGGCTAGATTGATTAGTTTTTCATACGACTCAATGGCGTGCATTTCAGTGGTGGTTGCGACGCCTAAGCTGATGGTGACAATTTGGTAGGGGAGTGC
>JALSJT010000135.1 GCA_026989175.1 Thiomicrorhabdus sp.
TTCACGATTAAAGACCTTCAAAGGGTCTCATTAAATAAACTTCTCTTGATTAGGTTAGCAACATGCGTATACCACGTCTTACCAAAAGTATTTTTCTAGATCAATTTCTATTTATGCAAGGTGCAGGGGTCTTAATTGGCCTGAGCTTTCCCTATTTTTTAGTCTGGTATGGCTTTGATGAAGAGATGGTCTTGCATTGGGACTTCTTTTTAGCCACCCAAATAGCCGGCCAATCGGTTGGGTTATTAAGCTTTTTATTAATTTCAATGGTTATTCGACCACATTTAAAACTGCTGTCATTAAAAATGGCTGGCATTGCAGAAGGGCTTAAGAAAAAGTCACCCGATGATGAAAGCATTAATGATATTGCACTGCGAAAAATAGACATTGTGTCGAATGATGAAATTGGGGTCAGTGCAAAAGCCTACAATAAAATGCTCAAGTCACTGATTCAAGCCAATGAAATAGAAGCCGTATATACCCAGTTTTCAAAAGTCATGTCTGAAAACCTAGACGTTGATGTGCTCGCCGATGAAACCCTTTCACTGCTTATACAGTCCACCAACATTGATGCCGGTGCGATTATTATCTCTAAAAAAGGCGAGCTAACACTCATAGCCTCTCAAGGGATTTTAGAAGCTGAGACGCTCATTCAGCATGATGTGGTGCTTAACAGTGCTTTAAAAGGCAGTTCTGAGCGTATTAAAGTGCCTAAAAACATTAAAATAGATGGCGTATTAACCCACTTTTATCCCTCAGAAGTCTTTATTGAACCCATTGAATTTAAAGGGATTAATTTAGGGGTATTAATCGCCGCAACCGGTGCCGTTGAAGCAGACGAACATACCGAGCGTTTACTCGAACTGTTTAGCCGAAGCATAGGCTTAGCTATTAACAACGCCATGACACACTCCAAGTTCCAGCGTTTAGCCGCCATTGATGGTCTTACCAATATTTATAACCGACGCTTTGGAATGGATCGCCTAAAAGAGGACTTCTCTCGTGCTATTCGAGACAATTCAAGTCTAACGGTTGCCATGGTAGATATTGATCACTTTAAGCGAGTGAATGATACCTATGGCCATTTAGTGGGTGATAAAGCCATTATCTTAACCACCAGTATCATTAAAAACTCTCTACGAGATGGCGATATTGTCATTCGTTATGGGGGGGAAGAATTTTTAATTATTTTGCATGGCGCAGATTCTGGTGATGCCTTTACCGTCTGTGAGCGCATTCGCCATAAAGTCGAAGATTCCGTCTTAAAAGAGGGTGATCAACAGATTAATCTATCGGTCAGTATCGGTATTGCTGCCTACCCAGAACACCCCGTGACAAAAGAGATGGAGCTAATTGATATGGCTGATCAAGCACTCTATCACGCTAAAAATACTGGGCGGAATAAAGTCATTCGCTTTGGCGAGTTAGCAGAATAAGACTCTTTTTAAGGATCGACTTCAAGCGAGAACCAATTAACTTCTTGCAAGGTGAGTGCTCTAAACTCACCTAATTTCAAATTAGAGTCTAACCTAATTTCCCCAACCTGCTCCCGATGTAAATTGACCACCCGATTGCCCACCGCCGCAAACATCCGCTTCACTTGATGATAACGCCCCTCATAAATCGTAAGACGAGAGGTGGTTTCACTAATGCGTTCGAGTTGAGCAGGGCTGGTGGTCACATCCTCCGTTTTAAAATAAATGCCCTCCGCAAAACGTTGTTCCGTGATGGGAGAGAGTGCATAAGCCGTTTCAACCAAATAAACCTTAGGTATTTGTAACGCTCCAACCGGCTTCAATTCCGTTAATTTTCGAGACCACTTGCCATCATTGGTTAAAATCAACAATCCCGTTGTCGCACGGTCTAATCGCCCAGCAATATGCAAATCCGAAGTATCTACATCCGTCAACAACTCTAACGCCGTACGATGCACAGGATCCGTTGTGGCACTTAAAAACCCCGCAGGCTTGTTGAGCATATAATACCGTGCGATACGTGGCAGGTAAGGTTTCCCTTGAATCTCAATGGCTGAAAATTCCGTCACCGAATAAGCACGATCCTGAATGGTTTTACCATCCACCTTAATCTGCCGCTGTGAAAGTAACTGCAAAACCGTTTTACGACTGTAATCCGCTTGTTTGCATAAAAAACGGTCTAAACGCATGATTGTTTCATCTTATTGGATAG
>JALSJT010000136.1 GCA_026989175.1 Thiomicrorhabdus sp.
GCCACTCTAAAACCGAAAAGAGAAAGACGGGTAAGCCCACCACAAACCAAATATCTCGGGCACCAAACAGAAAAAAACGTGCCGCAGAGAGCCAGTTAATGTCTGCGGTATTTGAAAATATTTTGGTGAATTTAGGCTTGGCTTTACTTTTTCCTAACCCGCTTGGCAGCACATACGCCGTCATAAACAACACCAACAACAGCCCTCCCGATAAAATCAAAAGGGCATTCTGAAAGCCAACGCTTTCAAGCAGTACCGCACCCAGAAAAAAACCCACCCCTTTCAAGGCATTTTTAGAGCCGGTTAACCGAGCAATCCACTTAAAAAGACGTGTTTCACTCTCCGCTGCGCCCCCTTGTGGTATCAGAATTTTAACCCCCGCCTTGGCAGACATTTTATTCAAGTCTTTTGCAATGCCCGATAACGCCTGTGCAAACATTACATACGCAACGCTTAACCATGCCTCGGGCACAGCTAACATCGCCAGCGCCACCACCTGCAACGCCATGCCAATGTGCATGGTTAAATTAAGGCCAATACGACTACCCAGCCAGCCGCCTACAAGATTGGTGACAATGCCGAAAAACTCATAAAAGAGAAACAGCATCGCCACTTCAAACGGCGAATAGCCCAACTGGTGAAAGTACAGTACCACCAACATTCGAATGGCACCATCGGTTAGGGTAAACGCCCAATACCCGCCCGTAATCACCAAATAACTGCGTAACCCTTGATCCATCTATAAACTCCGAGCCACCTTCGCGGTTAAGTCCATCATTCGATTGACGTAACCCCACTCATTATCGTACCAAGCGTAAATTTTAACCTGTGTTTCATGAATCACCATCGTGGACAGCGCGTCAATAATAGAGGAGCGTGGATCGTTCAAATAATCAACCGAAACCAAAGGACGCGTTTCATAACCTAAAATGCCTGACAATTCCCCTTCAGCCGCTTCCTGAAAATAACCATTAATCTCCTCTACGGTCACTGGACGCTTGGCTTCAAAGACAAAATCGGTAAGCGATGCATTCAGCAGTGGAACCCGTACTGCGTGACCATTCAGCTTTCCTTCCAGTTCTGGAAAAATTTTGGTAATCGCTTTGGCCGAACCCGTTGACGTTGGAATTAAAGATTGACTGCAAGCGCGCGCACGGCGTAAATCAGAATGTCCTTTATCGACAATGGTTTGCGTATTGGTAATGTCATGAATGGTCGTCATGCAACCATGCACAATGCCAACCTTCTCTTGCATCACTTTTACCACAGGGGCAAGACAGTTGGTGGTGCAAGAGGCGGCGGTTAATAGATGGTGAATCGCAGGGTCATACAGGTCATCATTAATACCATACACGATATTTAAAGCGCCCTCCGTGGGTGCTGCAACAATCACTTTTTTAACCCCCTGATCAAAATAGGCTTGCAGTCGTTCTGGGTGCTTATGGTGCTTACCTGTCGCTTCAATCACAATGTCACAATCCGACCAGTCGGTTTCTGCAATGTTGGCATTGGAAGCGTAAGCTAGGGTGTGCTGATCAATGGTAATACAATTTTTCTCCCCCCCTGTCTCAGGCGACCAAATACCGTGTACCGAATCGAACTTTAACAAATGCGCTGAACCAATTGCATCGGTAGAAATCTCATTCACTCGAACAATCGTAAACGCTTCCTTATCCCAACCCGCACGTAACCCAAGTCGCCCCATGCGACCAAATCCATTTATCCCTACTCGAATCATGATTCACTTCCTTTTATTGTATATACGTATAAACAGATATATTGAATTAAAAAATGCGACGAGACCTTTGCACGAGAGAGGCGCGAGCGAAAAAAGAGATAAAATTTGACTGATTGAGGCGGAAATCGCAGGGAATACCTAGGTATTCGCAAGATTTTCAACAAAAATCAGGCATATTTTAGCCTTTTTTATACCCTAGGGTACCCTCTCTTGAGCACGCTCAATTCACCTTGTCCGTGCATCCTCTTGTGCAAAGGTCTCGCTATAAACAGCACTGCTGCAATGATTTTGCCACTTGCAAGCGCAGTACATCCGCCTGCATCTCATCATTCTCTTCACCCGATTGGCGAATATAATCAAACAACAGCTCATAACCATCCATGACCAGTTGGTAATAAACCCACACCCCTTCCCGCCGAGTGGT
>JALSJT010000137.1 GCA_026989175.1 Thiomicrorhabdus sp.
GAGTACTGAGAAACCAGTTGAAACGCTTTTGCCACAATTATTCCTTTAAACAGAGAGCTAAAATCCAGTAGAATAGAGTCATTATTTTAATCGCATGCCAATACGAAAACACTCCCCCATCCACTTGGGAGGGGTATTATACAGGCTCATGCATTTCTGGAGAAATTCAATCAATGGCTAATTTATCTGACCGTGTCAACCGAGTTAAACCTTCCCCGACGTTAGTCGTTACCGCCAAAGCGGCCGAGCTAAAACGTGCGGGAAAAGACATTATTAGCCTAGGTGCAGGTGAACCTGATTTTGACACGCCAGAACATATCAAAGCCGCAGGCATCGCCGCCATTAACAATGGTGAAACGCGCTATACCGCAGTAGACGGTACGCCGGAACTAAAGCAAGCAATCCAAGCCAAATTTAAACGAGACAACGGTCTCTCTTACCAACTGAATCAAATACTGGTCTCTTCGGGTGGCAAACAGAGTTTTTATAACCTGTGCCAAGCCACGTTGAATGATGGCGATGAAGTCATTATTCCTGCACCTTATTGGGTCTCTTACCCCGACATGGCACTGCTTGCAGGCGGTGAGCCGGTGATTGTCGAAGCAAATATTGAGCAAGGTTTTAAAATAACCCCTGCACAATTGGAAGCTGCCATTACCCCTAAAACCAAACTACTGGTGTTAAACAGCCCATCCAATCCAACGGGCGCGGTTTACAGTGCGGACGAGCTCAAAGCACTTGGGAACGTGTTAGCACAACACCCCAATATTCTGATCGCCTCTGATGATATGTACGAACACATTATGATTGGCGACACGCCGTTTACCAATATCTTAGAAGTATGCCCTGAACTCACTGAGCGTACAATCGTATTAAATGGTGTGTCCAAAGCCTACTCCATGACCGGCTGGCGAATTGGTTATGCAGCGGGTTCCGCTGAGATTATTACTGGAATGCGAAAAGTACAATCACAAAGCACCTCAAACCCCTGCTCTATTTCACAAGCCGCCGCCGTCGCGGCACTCAATGGTTCGCAAGCGTGCATTCAAATCATGCTCACCGAGTTTAAAAAGCGTCATAAATATGTGGTAGAGCGTATTAATCAAATTACAGGGTTCAAATGCATTGAAGCCGATGGCGCATTTTATGCCTTTATGGATGTTTCTGAAGCCATGGAAATCAAGGGGTATAAAAACGACACCGAACTCTCCACGGCACTATTAGAAGAGGCATTAATTGCTGTCGTACCCGGCTCAGCGTTTGGCGCAAACAAACACCTACGCATCTCCTTTGCGACCAGTATGGAAAACCTTGTGAATGCCCTTGATCGCATTGATGCCTTTATGAAATAAAGACAAATGGCTGAAGCTGGAAACCTGGGGTCAGAGTAAAACTGACTTACTTTTACTCTGACCCCAGACTTGCACGAACTCTCAAAAATACTGGAAAACGTGGCAATCCTTTTTGAGTCAAGCCCATATACTGAAATGTAATCCGCGTACCAATTGGCGGAGGTTCTTCCCGTAATGCATCGCTCAAACCACTACCAATTTTAATCACTCGATCTGCCGTACGCTTTAAGGCTAAAAACTCGCCCGCTAACAATTCACATTTTAAAGCGCCTATTTGCCCCAAGTATTTTCCTTTGCCTTCGGTATACCCCACCACCACACACTCAGCATCCTGCTTTAACTTTACCTTCAGCGCATCATTCGAACGCCCCGTATAGTATTCGCGATCACCACGTCGAAGCACCAACCCTTCTCCTTGTAACGCAATTATTTTTTGTAAAGCCTGCTGCACTTCTACGGAATCTTTGACGACCTTCTGCTTAATCACTTTTAAATGAGAGGTGGGATTTTCATCTAAATAGGCTTGCAAAACAGAGAGGCGATTCAATAACCCACCTGATTGATTTGGTACTTCAAATATCTGATAAGTCACTCTCTTCCAGCGTTCATCAGGCTGCTTTCTTGTCACAATGGAGACCGTCTCTTGAAATTGATCTCGTCCAAGCCATAACTCACCATCCAACTCAAAAGGAGGAAGCGAATTTACAAACCATTCTGGCGCAAAAAACCTATTTCCATTACGGCTCAATAACTGTTTTCCATCCCAATAAGCACGAACGCCGTC
>JALSJT010000138.1 GCA_026989175.1 Thiomicrorhabdus sp.
ATTCATGACAACCCAACATATTCGCAATATCGCAATTATTGCCCACGTTGACCACGGTAAAACCACCTTGGTAGACCAACTTTTAAAGCAATCTGGAACAATGGATTCGCACAAGGAGATGGGCGAAAGAATGATGGACTCTAACGATCTTGAAAAAGAGCGTGGTATTACCATCTTATCTAAAAATACTGCCGTAAAGTGGAACGACTACCGAATTAATATCGTTGATACTCCTGGCCATGCCGATTTTGGTGGGGAAGTAGAGCGCATTCTTTCGATGGTCGATTCGGTACTGTTATTGGTTGATTCGGTTGAAGGCCCAATGCCTCAGACACGTTTTGTTACCGAAAAAGCACTCGCCCAAGGGTTAAAGCCCATTGTCGTTATCAACAAAATTGACCGTCCAGGTGCACGTCCTGATTGGGTACTGGATCAAACCTTTGACCTGTTTGATCGCTTAGGCGCAACCGATGAGCAGATGGATTTTGACGTACTTTATGCGTCTGGTCTCAATGGTTTCTCTGGCTATGAAGAAACCGTTACCGAAGGGGATATGGAACCTATTTTCCAAACGATCGTAGATAAAGTTTCCCCACCAGACGTTGATATGGGCGGGCCATTCCAGTTGCAGTGTATTTCACTGGATTATGACACCTATAAAGGCGTTATTGGAACGGGGCGCATTAAACGTGGTTCGGTTCAAGTCGGTATGCAAGTTAAAATCGTAGATGACCAAGGCAATACTCGCAACGGTAAAGTGGGCGAACTATTTGGTTTTCACGGGCTTGAGCGTGTTAACGTTGATGAAGCCCATGCGGGTGACATCGTTGCATTTTCAGGATTTGATCCTCTAAACATTTCAGAAACCCTTTGCGATCCAAACCATCCAGAAGCTCTGCCGGCACTTACCATTGATGAGCCAACCGTCAGCATGACTTTCCAAGTAAATGATTCTCCTTTCGTTGGAAAAGAGGGCAAACTCTTAACGTCTCGTCAAATTCGTGAACGTCTAGATAAAGAATTATTAACCAACGTGGCTCTGCGCGTTGAAGAGACCGAAGACGCCAATAAGTTCCGAGTTTCAGGTCGTGGGGAACTTCACCTTTCCGTATTGATTGAAACCATGCGCCGTGAAGGGTTTGAAATGGGTATCTCTCGCCCAGAAGTTATCTTCCGTGAAGTGGATGGTGAAATACAAGAGCCATACGAAAACCTAACGGTAGATATCCCCGAAACAGCACAAGGTGCGATTATGGAAAAGCTCGGTGAACGCAAAGCTGAACTACAGGACATGGTTCCTGATGGACATGGTCGTGTTCGAATTGATTTCATTATCCCTTCACGTGGACTGATTGGATTTCGTACTGAGTTCATGACGGCGACTCAAGGAAATGGCTTAATTTTCTCAAGCTTCTCACACTACGGAACCAAGTTTGCTGGAACCTTAGGCGATCGTACCAATGGTGTCTTAATCTCAATTGGTCAAGGTAAAGCCTTAGCCTTTGGTTTGTTTGGTCTTCAGGATCGTGGACGTTTATACATTGGTCATGGTGATGAAGTTTATGAAGGGATGATTATCGGCTTACACAGTCGTCAAAATGACTTAACCGTTAACCCATTAAAAGGAAAGCAGTTAACGAATATGCGTGCCTCTGGTACCGATGAAGCCTTAACCCTTACACCACCGATTCGTTTTTCATTAGAGCAAGCACTTGAGTTTATTGATGACGATGAACTGGTTGAGGTTACCCCTGAAAGCATTCGTATCCGTAAAAAAATTCTAACGGAAAATGGACGTAAACAAGCAGCACGCAGTAAAAAATAAAGATTCACACGATGTCTCTTATAAAAAAACCAGCTTCGGCTGGTTTTTTTATGTCAGTAGTCTTTTCTCTAAAAGTGCTTTTCAGGTACACTGTATGCAACTGATGATAGGGAATTCATATGTCACTTGCTAAAATTCTTTACCCCCCCATCAAGCCCTTTGTACAACACAGCTTGCAGGTGGACAGCACCCACGTGTTGCACATTGAAGAGTGCGGTAATCCAAACGGCATTCCCGTGATTTTTATTCATGGCGGACCAGGTTCAAGTTACAACGCAATTCACCGTCAATTCTTTGATCCTTCCGCCTATCGCATTATCTTATTTGATCAACGAGGCTGTGGTCAATCCAAACCCCACGCTTGTCTTACCAACAATACCACGGCACACCTGATTGAAGACATGGATAAAATTCGCCGTCATCTAAAAATTGATAAATGGCTCTTATTTGGCGGTTCTTGGGGCTCAACCCTTGCACTACTCTATGCACAAACCTACCCTGAGCGTGTGTTTAACCTTATTTTACGCGGTATTTTTCTCTGTCGAGAGGAGGATATTCACTGGTTTTATCAATCGGGTGCCAACCGATTTTTCCCCGATTATTGGGAAGATTTTATTGCCCCTATCGCCCCAGAGAACCGTCACAATATTGTCGATGCCTACTATAATCTGCTCACCAGTAGCGATGAAATTGCTCGAATGCGCGCTGCTGAATCTTGGTCGGTTTGGGAGGGAAGAACCTCACACTTGAAAACCGATCCGAACACCGTTGACCAATTTAGTGACCCTTATCATGCGCTTGCCTTAGCGCGCATTGAGTGCCACTACTTTCATCATTACGCCTTTATTGAGTACAATCAAATTTTAAGCAATATCGCCTCTATTGCCCACCTTCCCATACAAATCATTCAAGGGCGTTACGATATGATCTGCCCGATCAATCAGGCTATGGAGCTGCATGATAAACTGCCCAAAGCACAATTAACCATTTGTAATCATGCTGGGCACTCTGCGATGGAGCTTGAAATTGCACACGCGCTGGTCAGTGCAACCGACTATTTTGCCACCAAACAACACGATTTATGATCTGCTTAATTCAGCGCGTAACGCAAGGCAGCGTTACCGTACAACAAAAAACCATTGGTAGCATTCAAACGGGCTTAGTCGTTTTGGTTGGCTTTCAAGCCAACGACACCTTAACGAACGTCACCAAAATGATTCACAAGCTACTGCATTATCGAGTATTCCCTGATGAACAAGGCAAAATGAACCTCAATATTCAGCAAATACAAGGCGAGCTGTTACTCATTCCTCAATTTACCTTAGCCGCCAACACTCAATCAGGGTTGAGACCAAGTTTTTCCAGTGCCGCACCTCCAAGCCTAGCAGAAACGTTATTCACTGAGTTCACGACTCGAATACAAACACAGTATCCATCCATTCAAACCGGAGAGTTTGCTGCCGACATGCAAGTGACCTTAACCAATAATGGCCCTGTTACCTTTTGGCTGGAAACTTAAAATTTTTCTTCCCCCCTTCTGCATTAAATTAACTTTCTTTACAATTAACATTGAATTTAATCTCCAAGCCTTTAAACTAATTCTTTGCTAAAGATAAAAGTGTCATTCAGCACATGCAAACCGATCTTCCTAAAAAACCACTGATTCTCGTTATCATTCAGGATGCTGAAACTCGTACAATGGCTGTTAAGGTGTTACGTCATGCGGAGTTTCAAACCCTTGATACTGATGATGGCCGCCAAGGCATCTCGCTTTTTATGGAAAAACAGCCTGATCTCGTTCTGATCGATACTCCTATGTCGACTCAAGATGATTATGAGTTCATTCAGGCCATTAAAAACTTTGATAAGAATCGTGCCGTACCAATCTTAATTCTGACAGAGTCCGAAGATATTAAGACCATGGAGCATGCCTTTGATGCGGGTGCAACCGATTTCACCATTCACTCTAACCACTTAAAACACCTTTCACAACGAATTAAATACATCTTACGCTCTGCCAAAACGGAACAACAACTCCGTAAACAATTAGTACAGCTTGAGCATACACAAAAATTGGCTAAAGTTGGAGTCTGGGAGTGGGACGCCATTGAAGATCATGTCTCTGGCTCTCATCTCTCCTTTGAGTTATTAGGCATTCCAAAACAGAACGGGCTCTCTTTTGAACAATTTATCAGTCATGTTTTACCTAAAGATACACCAATCATTCATCAAGCGATCTCAGATGCAAACCAAGGATTATCACACATTGCCATTCACTTTAGAGTCATGCAATTAGATGGAAACACCATTCATATTGAGTGCTTAGGAAAAACCTTTTTTTCCAGTACTGGTCAATTACAGAAAATTTCGGGCTCTATTCAAGACATTACACGACTGCATCGAGACGAATCGCTGATTGAGTATCAAAACCGACATGATGTGCTTACAGGTCTGCCAAACCGAATTTCGTTTAGTCAAACGCTTGAAGCCTTCTTGAAGGATCGCAACTCCTCGGCCTTAAGTGCTGTGATTATTTTTGATATTGATCGCTTCAAACAGATCAATATCAATTTAAGCCAAGAACAGGGCGATCACTTGTTGCGAAACTTAGCCCAAAGGGTCTCGCGAGTCATTCGAGAAGCGGACTTTGCAGCACGTTTAGGCAGTGACGAGTTTGCAATTTTAGTCAAAAATGTACAAGACTTAAATGAGCTTAACTTATTAATGGGTCGCATTATGTACGACCTCTCCAAGCCTTTTATACTCAACCATCAAGAGATATTCATTAGCTATAGCTTTGGCGTTTCCGTCTGCCCAAATGATGCGGAGAGCGTCGAGTCCTTGCTCAACCATGCAAATATCTCTCGTTCAATTGCCAAAGCACAAGGCGGCAATCAATTTATCTTCTACCACTCAGGTATGAACGCCAAAGCACAAGGGCTACTCTCCTTAGAAAATGATTTGCGTCGTGCGTTAGTCAATCATCAAATAGAGGTCTTTTATCAACCACAAGTGCACGCAAAAACCCTCTTACCAACGGGAGCAGAAGCACTTGTTCGCTGGAATCATCCTGAGCATGGCATCATCTCCCCAACGGTTTTTATTCCTTTAGCGGAAAGCACTGGATTGATCATTGATATTGGTCGTTATGTTTTGAAAAGTGCGATTTTTGAGGCTCAAAAATGGCATGATATGGGCTTTAATACCATGCGAATTGGAATCAATCTATCCAGTCGACAGTTTACCCAATCAAACTTAATGAAAGACGTGCAAACAGTATTAAGCCAAACTTCTCTCCCGCCACAATTTGTTGATCTAGAACTTACCGAAAGCCTTGCGATGAATGATGCCGAAAATAGCCTTGATATTCTAAAAGGCTTAAAAGCACTTGGGGTCTCTTTAGCCATTGATGATTTTGGTACGGGTTACTCTTCACTCGCCTACTTGCAAAGCTTTCCAATTGATACCATTAAAGTAGATCAATCGTTTGTCCACAACCTTGAGACCCAAGAGGGACAGTCCATTACCCGAACCATTTTAGCCATGGCAGAAAGTCTAAATTTAGAAGTCATTGCAGAAGGCATTGAATCTGACAAACAAGCCACATTTTTTAAGAACAAACACTGCGCTATTTTTCAAGGATTTAAATACGGCAAACCCATGCCAAGTACACAGTTTATTAATTGGCTTACTCAAAATAGTACTTTCCCACCAATTACAACGAACAACTAGCAATCCAAGAGTGAACCACGGATAATAGATAAATTCTAATCAAGAAAAGAGTACCTATTCATGCTTTATAGTATTACAAAACAAGAAGCCTCTGCGGCGAAAATCCCCCATCATATTTTTAACTTAAATGTTATTTTAACGCACTTAGCCATGTCCCAAGTCGCTTTGGAAATTGGCAATGGCAACCCGATTAATTTCATTCTAATCCCGATTATTTCAGTCATCATTATTAGTTACTTGTATTTTAAAAGTAAACAAAAAGCATTAGAGGACAGCTGGTTTGTTGCCGCAAACTGGACACTTGCTTGGCGCCGCGGTCGTATCTTAATTATCTCCTATATCATCGCCATTACCATCTTTATCATTGTGACACTCATCGGATCCTTACTTGGTGGCGGGATGATGATGAATGACTTTTCGACAGATGGAAGCTCTACCCCAATCCATGAAAAAATCACGATGTTTTTAGCAGCCGTCATCGTGTTTTTTACTTTACTCGCAATGTTTTTACAAGAAGGGATTTCTGTTTACGATGCGGGTAAAGGCATTATTGACTCTTCTATTACTAAATATATTCCACGCAATGAGAGTTCGAATAAAGAACTTCCTGAAAACAAAAAGCCTACAAAAAATAATGTGAGCCCATAAACGATAATGAATACTTCCAATACAAAAAAAACGACTCAAAAAAAACGATCTGTTTTTTGGTTAATTTTTATCGCTTCCACCCTACTCCTTGCGCTTCTGATTATGATTCAACCTGAGCGAGAGAAAACGGAAGCAAGCCACCTACCTTGGAATGCATACTATGATGAAATAGGACAACTACACGCCTTAGGACTCATACTCAATAAATCAACCTTAAGAGATGCAATGGACTTATACGGAAAAGATGTCGAGGTCAAAATATTTTTAGACCCTGACAAAGAGAAAAAATCCATTGAAGCCTATTTTCCTGTCATGTATATTGGCGCAATTAAGGCCGCTCTCGCACTCAAAATAGAGTTAACACCAGAGGAACTGGAACAAGCTTATAGCGAAGGGAAATCTATAAAAATAAACCCTTCAGGAACGCGTGAAGTGTCACTTTACTCAAGCAATATTGCAAAGTATTTTGACCATCCACTGAGCAGCATCACACTACTGCCAAGAAAACATTTAACGGAACAAGCCATCCAAAAACGATTTGGGGAAGCGGATCACAAAGAGATTCAATCTGACAACCTTGCCCACTGGTTTTTCTATGAGAAGGGCTTAGAGATGATTATTGATGAGGAAGGACCTGAGGCATTGCAATATTCACCAACAATTAAAGCATTGCCGTAACACGGTTTATTATCGTACTGTATTGACTAGAAAAGTAATGTATTCAAGCTCTTTGGAAATATGCTTTGGATAAAATAATAGGAAGAAGCGGGAGACAAAGTTAATCCAATTTTTTCTCCCCCCCCTTTTGTTCTATAGCCTTTTCATCTGAATTTGATTCGGATTTCGTCACATTATCCGATGTTTTTTTTAAATCTTCTGGGTATTCATCGTCCATAAAAATGCGGTTTGCCGCTCCATCTAAGTCATCAAAATGACCCGTTTTAGCCATCCAAATAAAGACCACCACAACAAAAAAACCAAAGACAAGCATCATTGGGATTAACCCATATATTACATCCATTACTCAGTCCTTTTTCTACGTTTATTAATCGCCTTCTGACTAAAAAAACTACGAATACGTGCTGCATTTCCAATCACAACCAAACTGCTTAAAGGCATCGTTAAAGCGGCAATAAGCGGGGTTAAGGTTCCCGCTACCGCCAAAGGTACCATGATAATATTATAAGCAAATGAACTAATGATGTTTTGCTTAATGGTTTTTAAGGTTCGGGCAGACAACTCAACAGCCGTATCGACAGCCATCAGCTCATTATTCATTAATACAATATCGGCACTGTCCATTGAAACATCGGTACCAGAACCTAACGCAATCCCAACATCGGCACGCACTAAAGCAGGGGCATCATTGACACCATCGCCAATCATCGCCACTTTTTGACCTTGCGCTTGCAGCTCTTGAATGACACGATTTTTATCCTGAGGCAAGACTTCTGCAATCACATTCATGCCACCCAGCTGCTTAGCAACACAATCCGCAACAACTTGTAAATCGCCACTCAACAACGTGACCTGTTTACCTTTGTCTTTTAAACGTTGAATTAATTCTGCGGCCTCAGGACGAATTTCATCTTCTAAAAACAGCACGCCCACTAAGGTGTGTTGTTTAGCGATCCAAATGGCGGTTTGTGCCATCTTAGCACGCTCAGTCGCTAAAGAAAATAAAGACTCTGACATCTCTATCTCTAATTCAACCAACCACTTGGCCGTACCAATATGGTACTCAACACCCTCACAACTTCCCCGAACGCCCTTACCCGACAACGCTTTAAACCCTTCGATCTCTTTTAAAGATTTTCGCGAAATCTGCAAAGTTTCCTGAATATTTTTTGCAATCGCCTGCCCTAAGCTGTGCTCTGATAACTGCTCAATTGAAGCGATCTCCATTAACAACTGCTTTTCATCCTGATCAGGTAGGAAATTATAATCCACCAAGTTCATTTTTCCCTTGGTTAAGGTGCCCGTTTTATCAAATACAAAATGTTCAATAGCCTGCAAGGTTTCGAGTACCGTACCATTTTTAACCAAAATACCATTTTTTGCAGACACCCCGGTTGCGACGGCAACCGCCATTGGCGTTGCCAAACCAAAGGCGCATGGACAGGTAATAATTAAAACTGCCGTTGCCGTCATCACCGCAAACTCAAGATCGGCATTCCAATACCAAAATACAAAACTCGCTAAAGCTAATGAAAGGGTTGCGCTAACAAACCATGGCATAATTTTATCGGTCACACTCTGGATCGGCGCCTTCGAGCCTTGTGCCTCTTCAACCATATGCACAATATGACCTAACTGCGTCTCTTGTAGAATTTGTTCAACCGATACGGTTAACGTACCATCCACATTAATCGTGCCTGCTGATACTCGATCCCCCATACACTTTTCAATATCATGTGACTCTCCCGTAAGCATCGACTCATTGACGGAACTCTCACCCGATAAAACTAAGCCATCCACTGGAAATTGCTCCCCAGGCTTCACTAACACCCGATCTCCTTTCACTAAACGTCTCACAGGAACGATATGCTCCTCATTGTCGATCAATTGTCGTGCCACTTTAGGCTGTAAATCCATTAAACGACGAGTGGAGTCTAGCGCTTTATTTTTAGAGATCGCTTCTAAATAGCGGCCTATCAACAGTAAAAAGATAAAATCAATTAAGGTATTAAAGTAAACATAACCATCACCACTCGCATCCACCATCACCCATAACGAATAGAAATAGGTCGTTAGCAAGCCCAAAGCAATAGACACATCCATGCCCACCGTTTTGGCTTTAATAGATGTCCATGCTCCTTTAAAGAAAGGCAGGCCAGAGTATAAAAGTGTTGCTGTTGCAATAATCAGCTGCAACCAATAAAAGTAGACTTTAAACTCTTGATCTTCACTGGCCCCCGTATAAAGCGCCACCGAAAACCACGTAACATTCATCATCGCAAAGCCAGCAAAGCCTAAACGGTACAAAAGATCTCTATTGGCTTTTCGATAAGCCTCTTCACTGGCGGAAGCATCGTAGGGGGTCGCATCGTAACCAATACTATTCAGTTTTTTAATAATATCCGACAGCTTAAGCTGGCTATTATCCCAACGAATTTTAATGCGTTTATTGGTGAAATTGACCGTTGCCAATAAAGTACCATCCACTTTTGCCATCGTATGTTCAATTAGCCAAACACACGCGGCACAGTGAATCGCGTCCGACATTAAAGTAATCTCTCTACGATCAGACAGATCTGTTACGTATTGAGATTGCACTTCATCATAGTCAAAAAAATCAATGTCTTTATTGGGAGGAGGAGGGGGAGAAAGTAGTTCACCGTCAGGCGTTCGTCGATAAAAGCTTTCCATGCCAGCTTCATAGATCACCTCACAGACAGAGGCACAACCGTGACAACAAAACTCATGTTCTTGTTCATTAATTTTTTTAAAAATTAAATCGCCATCTGGAATGGCTTGCCCACAATGAAAGCAGGCTTTGATTAAACTCATTCTGGATCTTGCACCATGATAGATCGTCCAATGTTATAGACTAGCTCTCCTTGAGTGACCTCCATAATCAGATCCCACTTACCTTTGGTATTTAGCACAAACTCTGTTTCAAATTGACCCAGTGTATCAGTCGGAGCCAGCGCTTTTTGACCATCTAACTTTCGATCCGATGGGCGATAGTAGTACAGTACCGCAGTATCAATATTAAGTGGCTCACCCTCTTTATCTGACACCATTAATGTGACTTTCGCTGATCTCCCCTCTTTTAAATCAGGTAGGTCTACCTCCAGCTGCCAGCCCATCTCATCCATACGTTTTTGTGCGGCAAGCACTTTATCCATATTTTTACCTTTTTCATAAAAATCATCAATCACCAGCCCAGGATTGGTCACAATCGCCATACTCACCATGAAAAAATTTACGCAAACAACAATAATTAATATGGAAAACCAAATAATCACAAAAGGGTTTTTCCAAGCAACACTCCAATTACGCTTATCCGTGCTTGTTTCTGACATTTAAATCTCCCAATAAAAAGCCCTTTCTAAATAAAGGGCTATAATAAACTGCACTAATATTACCGTGCAACAAGCTAAAATTCTACTTTATTTCAAATATTTACGGAACCTTTGGCCCTATAAAGTTACTTTCGTACTCTTCGAACACAACTGGGTTATTTAAATCAACCACTTTAATAACAATTGGCGTACTCGCATCCGTTAAGGTTTTCTTTGGTATTTGAACATACAGCGTAACAGATCCAACATTACCTGGTTGAATATTTAAAATACTCCCAGACTTAAAGGTTAGGTCTTGTGGACCCGTTGCCGTTACCTCAGCCTTCATGGGTTCATTCCCCTTATTAACCACCTTAACTGTCCATTTATTTTGAATCGTGCCATTACTCATTTGTACATACAGTGGCGAACGTTCATGCAATGCTTTGACATCAATTGCTGCCATATTAAAAGCCCCCCAAACGAGCATTGCTAATGCTGCAAACATAATTCCTACATACACAATCACACGAGGACGCTTCCATAAAGCAGGTAATTCCTCTCCACCAAATTCGGCCAAAGAAGCATAACGAATCAAACCTTTTGGTTTTTTAAGCTTTTCCATAACAGAATTACAAGCATCAATACATAACCCACATGTAATACAACCGAACTGCTGACCATAACGAATATCAACACCTGTTGGGCAAACAGCAACACAGAGATTACAATCAATACAGTCTCCAAGCTCTGGCGCTTTCTCACCAGGCTTAACACGTTTTAAACGCCCACGAGGCTCACCACGCTCCAAGTCATATGTTGGTAGCTCTGTTTGAGTATCAATCATAGCTCCCTGAATTCTGGCATAAGGACAAAAGCCAATACACGTCTGCTCTCTTAAAATCCCTGCAAAAAAATAGGTCGCTAATCCAAGCGCAACAATAATACCCGTTTCAACCAATGTCCACTCAAAGTGAAATAATCGACCCCACAAATCAAAGGCATCAACAAAATAAGCGACAAACGTAAATCCTGTCAAAAAACCTAAAAACAACCAAACCACATGCTTTTTAAACTTAATCCAAAACTTATTTATGCTCATGGGTGCTTTTTCAAGCTTAATACGCTTATTTGGCTGCCCTTCTATCTTCTCTTCAACCCAAGTAAAAACATCCGTCCAGACGGTTTGAAAGCAAGCATAACCACACCACAAGCGCCCTCCCACCGTTGTTGATGCCGCCAACAACATTGAGCAAAAAAGCAAAACTAAGGTTAACATCCAAATATCTTGAGGAAGAATCGTTAAATTAAAGATATGAAACTGTCGACTTTCTAACTCAAACAGAATCGCTTGGTGACCATTCCAACGTAAATAAGGGCCTATAAAAAACAGTAACCAAGCAGAAGCAACGATCCATTTTAAGGTACGAAAAAAACCAGGAATGCGCTTAGCGTGAACGGTTCCCCCTGTGTGAATTGGCAAAATTTCAACACCAATATTTTCAAGGTTTTTATTATGAGTATCCATCTGTTCTAAAACAGAACCCGTTGGCCCAAAATCATGTGCTACCTTATTTTTAGAATCCGACATATCAGTAAACCTTCTTAGCAGTGGAGGACATTAGACAGTGCTAATATTATTAGGGCGGGTATAAAAAAAATTTTAACCTCTATAAACCAAAATAGGCCTAACACGCATGTTAGGCCTATTTTGGTTTATAGACATTGAATTCAATATTTATTTTAAACTATCATCTTCTGATGCAGCAAATACTTTTTTAGCCAGCCAAAAAGCAACAACTGCTGATATCACAATCGAACCTATTGACATCCAAAGAACCCAGTCATTATTTAAATCATTCATTACAAACTCCTTATAACTTCAGTTAAAAAAAGAAAGAGTCACCTCTTTCTTTTTTAACATCTAATAACTATTGACCACCACCCAAAGAGTGCACGTAAACGGCTAAACGCTTAATATTTACATCTGCATTTGGTAGACGTTCTTTAAATGAAGGCATCACCGCTTGACGCGTTCCTTCAATATGAACCCCATTCTTTTTAACATTTACTCCATTCTTAATCACAGAAAGCACCGTATCACGATCAGAACCAAAGCGCCAAATACCATCCGCTAAATTTGCTGCTCCTGTAGGCGCCATTGGCGTTCCAGCAGGACCATGACATGCCATACACATACCTTTTGTATAGACCGCTTTACCAGCAGCATAAGCAACGTCATCACCTTTACCTTCTGAAAGCGCGATCACATAATCCGTGACATCACTTATCTCTTGATCGCTCAAGTTACCCATCATACCTTTTGCAGGCATATTACCGATGCGTCCATTCGCAATAGTCGCTTCGATTTGAGCGATACTACCACCCCAAAGCCAGTCATCATCAGCCAAGACAGGAAAATTAGTGATTCCAGCGCCACCAGAAGCATGACATGCAGCACAATAATCACCATACAATGCTTTTGAGGTTGCAACCGCATAAGACCTCAGCTCTTCGTCCTTAAGGATATCTTCAACTGATAATGAAGCAAGTTGCTCCTCTTTGTCCGCAAACTTTGCAGTACGCCAGTCTTTAAGTACTTTAAAGTCATCTTGATACTCATTAATTTGAGTCCAACCTGTCATCCCTTTTGTAAACTCACCCGATGCATTCGTTAACGGAATGGTTGGATAGTACAATGTATAAAAGATAATCATAATAAAACCAGCATAAAACGATAACATCCACCACAATGGTGGCGGGTTATCGAGTTCCCTCAGGTCTTCATCCCAGATGTGACCTGTATTCCCTTCATCTGGCCATGGGTTCTTATGTGCCATATTTATTTCTCCTCAGAACGATTAATCATCATTCAAAATTTTATATTTTTGCTCTTCCAGCTCTTTACGTTTACTTGGTCGCAATGCTAAATAAAACGTAATAAGCATACCAAAGAACACCAATACCGTTACGATCAGCCCAGCCCAGTCATGGGTCGTCATTGACGCCCAATCAGTACTTAAGTATTGCTCTAACCTACTCATAATTATTGACGATAGACTTTGCTGTCATCCAGCTTAACCATCGTTCCCAACACCTGTAAGTAAGCAACCATTGCATCCATTTCAGTGAAACCTTCAATGGCTTTATTGGCATTCGCAATCTCTTCATCGGTATAGGGCACCCCTAACATACGCATAACAGACAAACGGGTTACCATATCTCGTTTTGTGCCAAAAAAGTCATCCGAAATCATTCGTTCTGCTAACCAAGGATAAGCTGGCATAACGGACTCAGGAACAACGTCTTGCGGGCGTAACATGTGCATAACATGCCACTCATCTGAATACTTACCACCTAAACGTGCAAGATCAGGCCCTGTACGTTTTGATCCCCATTGCATTGGAAAGTCATACATAGACTCCGTTGCCAAAGAGTAATGACCATAACGCTCACGCTCATCACGAAAAGGACGAATCATTTGAGAGTGGCAAGCATAACACCCTTCTCGAATATACAAATCACGCCCTGCCAGTTCTAAAGGTGTATAAGGACGAACGCCATCCCCTGCTTTCCAGTCGGCTAATACCCAGTTCCCATTTGCATCTTCTTTGTACAATGCTTTATCCGAAACAAGTTTTCCATTCTCATCTTCAGTAAAGGTACGCTCCCAAACCAGCTCCGGAAAACGCTCATTTTTAACGTTACCATATTTATCCGTTTTTTCCGTATAGTCAACAGAGGACTTAAGGTGAAACAACGGTACAATTTCTACAATCCCAGCAATTGAAAACGCTAATGCAGTGGCTGTAAGTAAAGCGAATACGTTTCTTTCCAACATATCCTGTATATTTTTTGGTTTTTGATCATCTGACATGAGTTTGTGCTCCTCAACTCATAATTTTCAATTTAAGCCACAACCAACAGTTATGGCTTAACTCAAGGTCACTTCTTAAGCAAGCGACTCAACTTTATTAGCCGATCTAGCTTCTGCAGTTCGAATCGTCATGACAATGTTATACAACATGACCACCGCACCAAGGAAGAAGATAAATCCACCAAAAGCACGCATCACATAATAAGGATGCATCGCAGCAACGGATTCTGCAAAGGTATAAGCAAGTGTTCCATACTCATCATAAGCACGCCACATTAGACCTTGCATAATTCCAGA
>JALSJT010000139.1 GCA_026989175.1 Thiomicrorhabdus sp.
CAGCTTACGCGGTGCAGATACCACGCGTAGTGCGAAAGTGACCATTATGGAAGATGGCGTAATGATGGCGCCCGCGCCCTACTCTGCCCCATCCGCTTATTACACCCCTACTTCTGGACGCATGAGTGGCTTAGAAGTGTTAAAAGGGTCAAGCCAAATTAAATACGGCCCTCATACAACGGGCGGGGTAATTAACTACCTTTCGACCTCTATTCCCACCAAAGAGAAAGCGTATTTAAAAACTACCTTTGGTAGCTTTAATGAACAACGCACCCATGCGTATGTGGGCAATACCTTTGATACTTCAATGGGACAAGTGGGCGTATTGATTGAAGGCTATCAGCGTCAAAGTGACGGATTTAAAACCATTGATGAAACCGCCGATTTTAGAACGGGCGATGAGACAGGATTTCTTAAAAAAGACACTACCATTAAACTCGCTTGGGAGCCCAATACCGAGATGTATCAGCGCATTGAGTTGAAACATGGTACCAGCGACTTGGATGCCAATGAAACTTACTTAGGATTATCGCAAGCCGATTTTGATGCCGACCCTAATCGCCGTTACGCCGCCTCCCGTTTTGATAATATCAAAAGCGCACAGCAACAAACCTCACTGCGCTGGAGCTTAAGCCCTACCGATGATATCGACGTCATTAACACTCTGTATAAAACAGAATTTAACCGTAATTGGTACAAATTAGACTCTGTAAATGGTGAGAATATTGCCAATATCATTGAAACCCCAGGGGTCTCACAAGATATTATGAAAGGTTTGGCAGCCGGAGAGTTTAATGTCCGAGCCAATAACCGCTACTATGAGTCTCAAGGCATTGAGTCTGTTGGCTATTTGAGATTCGGCAGTCAAGGCGTACAACATGAAATAATGGCAGGCATTCGTCTGCACCAAGACAGCATCCGACGTTTTCAGTGGGAAGATACTTACACCCAAGCCGCCAACGGTACCATCTCTGGCGTCGTCCAAGGCACGCCAGGCGATGCAGGTGATCGTTATCAAGAGACCAAAGCCTTAGCACTCTTTTTGCAAGACACCATTGAAACAGGAAACTGGACCATTACACCAGGAGTGCGCTATGAGATGATTGAGCAACGCTCAGAAGATCCAAAAGGGACGCTGCAAAGTGTGGGTGGCACCAAAAATAGAGATGGCGAAAATAGCTTTAACGTTAGTGCATACGGCGTTGGCGCCAGCTATAAATTTAATGAACAGTGGACTGGATTCTCTGGTTTGCATACAGGGTACTCAACGCCAAGCCCACGCGCCACTCGAGATGGTTTAGACCCTGAAACCAGCACGGCGTTTGAACTGGGCGCACGATACACCAACTTACCCAATGCGCTCGCCATTGAGAGTACGTTCTTCTATACCGCCTTTAACGATCTCATCGTCACCGATAATGTAGGGGGAACGGGAACAGGATCGGATGAAAACTTTGGTAAAGTGAACTCATTTGGTCTTGAGTTGGCTGTGCAGTACGATGCGGGTCTCGCCAAACAGTGGGGCGTTAGCACCCCCTCCTTTATAAGCGCGACCTACACCAACGCCACACAAGTCAATGATTCAACTTCCACCGATGCGGAATCCATTTTTAGCTATGGAAAAGCAGGCAATGCGGTACCGTATATTCCTGAATTAACCTTAAGCGTTGGAACAGGGATTGAAACCCAAAAATGGGGCGCCTTTATTACGGGAAGTTATGTCAGTGAAACCTACACCAGCGCCAGCAACGTCAGTACGCAAATAGATGGTGAAGGTAATCCAGATGCTCGATATGGTAAAACCGATGCGTACTTTACAGCGGATGCCTCAGCTTTTTATCGCATCAATCCAAACGTTAAACTGCTAGGGGGGGTACAAAATTTATTGGATGAAACTTATGTCGTCTCTCGCCAACCTTACGGCGCACGCGGTGGACTGCCTCAGTTTGTTTATGCCGGTATTGAGGTTGATTTTTAATCACGACTTAAGGTCGATTTAAAACACAAAAATGGTGTATTTTTTTAATGCACCATTTTTGAATTTTTCTCCCCCCCCCTATCATCTAATTGGATATCACCCAAATGACACTCCTAACGATTTTTCAACAAGGTGGCCC
>JALSJT010000140.1 GCA_026989175.1 Thiomicrorhabdus sp.
TGTTTTTCTAAATATTGGTAGCTCAATAGGTAGGTCAATTCATCCAGTATCACTAAGTCGTAGGAGGGATCTTCCAGCATGGCTTTAGCCACTTTCCAGCCCGCTTGGGAGGTGGCAATATCTTGGGTTTTGTCTTGAGTATCCCAAGTAAAACCATCGCCTAATACATGCCAATCGCATTTGGGCTGTGCGCTAAAAAAAGCCTCTTCACCCGTGTCGGTTCGGCTTTTGATAAATTGACATACGCCGACCTTCATACCATGCCCTAAGGCACGAGCGACCATGCCAAAGGCGGAGGTGGATTTTCCTTTACCGTGCCCCGTGATGACCAGTAGCAACCCTTTTTCATCGGTCGCTTTGGCCATAGAGGTCTCTATTTGGCTTTTTTTGCGTTCCATTTTGATTTTGTGGTGTTGATTTTGTTTGTCGTTTGTCATTGAGGCGTGCCTAGTACGTGTCGTTGAATGGATGAACTTAATGCGCTTGAAACTAAGTGAGCGATCATCTCGCCTAGTTTCATGTGTTTGCCACAGTATTGAATTTGGGGCGTGTTTTTTTGGTGGATGGCGCAAGCAATGGCGGTTGAATCGGTACCTGTGCCGGTGGCAATCCCGTTGGAAATGGTGCTTTTTATATTGAGGTCTTGCAGGGTTGCGGCTTTGGCTTCGGCCACTAAACTCAGCGCCTCGACCATGGCTTTTGCGTGCAACGGCGTATCTATCATAACAAAAATATTGATGGTGCCGTGGCTTGCGTGAGAGGGGAATAGTGCCGAAATATCAGCGGTGTCGCCTGCTCGTCGAGCGTTGGATAGACCACAGGTTAATGCAACCGTAATGCAGGTCTCTTCAAGGGTGTCGCTGAGTATCCGTAACGAGTGCATGGAAGCCGCCGTCATCATGCCAATGGTACTGCTTGGTAAGCCGAGTTGTTTTGCAAAATGCAGTAAGCTCTCTTCGGGGGTGTGCGTCAGGCTTGGGTCATCATAAGGGCAGTCGGAAACCTTTAGATTGAGCAGGTGTTGTGTCGTCGTCATGCCACCATTGAGTTCTGCGGAGCTTAAAATTTGGTAGGTTTCAGGCAAGGTGAGGTGAATAAATTGTTCGTTGGCTTGCAGGGTTATTAAGGAGGGGCGTATCACCATTTTATGTTGCCTCTCTTTGAGGTTGTCCCCACTGGTTTTCAAAGATAACTTGCTGTTTATCTAAAGGCTTTCGCCAGTTCTCTTTTTCGAGCATGGGAGAGGGGTAAAATTCTTTAACGTGACCTAAGCATAAAATAGCGATGGGCTTTCCGTTGTCTTCTGGATCATCACTTGGAATATTGAGCAACTTCGCAACCGCTTTAGGGTCAAACAGAGAGACCCAGCCCACGCCAATGCCTTCGGCACGTGCGGCAAGCGCGAGATTTTGAATGGCACAACCAATGGATGCAATATCCATCTCAGGTAGGGTTCGTCGCCCAAAGACCTCTTGTGAACGTTTGTCTGAGAGTGAGACCACAAGAACTTCCGCGCACTCTAAAATACCTTCTACTTTTAATTTCATAAACGCATCTTTGCATTTGTTTAACGCGTTGGCGGTCTGTTGCCGCTCTTGTTCGACCAGTTGGTGCAGTTGTTGGCGGAGTGACATATCGGTGATTCGAATAAAACGCCACGGCTGCATTAGCCCAACACTTGGGGCTTGGTGTGCCGCAGTGAGCAGTCGATCCAGAAGTGTTGCAGAGATCGGCGTGTTTAAAAAGTGGCGCATATCACGCCGTTGTTGAATGGTTTGATAGACCGCCTCAATTTGATTGGGCAGTAGGGCGTTATCAACGCTAGGTGTGCGATTGGGCTGAGAGCGGCTGAGAATGTCAAACAGCATCTCCATATTAAGATGCTTGGCACAACTGTCGGCGAGTCGCTCTAATTGCTGCTCTCGAATGGCGTGAATATCAAAGGTCGTTTGTGATTTTAAGCCCGCCCACGCCAATAGTTGCGATAGCGCTTCTGGTGAATCAAATAGACCGTGCAGATAGGTGACCAAAAGTTGATTGTCGTCGGAGATGGCACCATCGGTTACTTGGTTTTTGAATTGAATGGCGGCTTGTTCAGGGTAACCTGTGGTGATGCC
>JALSJT010000141.1 GCA_026989175.1 Thiomicrorhabdus sp.
TCATATCCCCAATCACACCGCCACCTAATGCCACTAGTGTACAACTGCGATCAAATCGTTGACCGATCAACTCGTCAAAAATTAAATTCCACGTCTCTAACGTCTTATATTTTTCACCGTCGGGCAATATCACCGACTGCACATCAAAATCGGCAAAGGTTTTTTGACACGACGCCAAATATAGCGGCGCCACCGTCGTATTGGTCACAATCAATACCTGACGACCTTTTACATAAGGCGCCACCAATTCGGCCTGCCCCATAAGGTCTTGACCAATAAAAATAGGGTAACTTCGATCACCCAGTTCAACACGTAATGTTTTCACGAATACAGCTCCTTAAAGCGAAGAAGGGAATAAGAAAAAAGGGAGGGAGGGGGAGGAGAAATTTTAAACAATGTTCTCTTCGATTAAACGATCAATGACCTGTTTAACAACACGATGCACCGAAACTTGCTGCGTTTCAATCACCAGATCTGCCATTTCAATATACCAAGGCTCACGCCTAACCATGAGTCCTCTTAATACCTCTGCAGGATTCTCCGTTTGCAACAACGGGCGATTACGATCATGCTTGGTTCGCTGAATCAACGCTTCAACGGGTGACTTAAGATAGACCACAAAACCACGAGAACGCAAATGCTGACGATTCACTTCACGCTCGACCACGCCACCGCCCGTTGCGAGCACGGTTTCAGTACGCTGTGTTAGATCATCAATCACCTGCTCTTCACGTTCACGAAAGCCCGCCTCGCCCTCGATGTCAAAAATCATCGAAATCGCCGCCCCCGTTCGCGCCTCAATTTCATGGTCACTGTCCACAAATTGATAAGCCAACTTCTCCGCCAACAGTCGTCCAACCGTTGACTTTCCCGCCCCCATAGGGCCAACTAAAAATATACTTTCTTTATGCATAAGCGCATTGTAATAGATTTGGCTCATCAGCTCCATTTACATCGTAATTCTCTGTTAAAATAATGTGTTAATTAAGCGTTGCACTAAAAAGGAGAAGCGTCATGTCTGGTTCACTGTATATTATCTCTGCCCCTTCGGGGGCCGGTAAAACCTCGTTGGTGAATAAGCTCATTCAGCTTGATAGTCATATCGTGGTCTCTACTTCCAGTACCACTCGGCCAATTCGCCCTGGTGAAGAAGATGGCGTCAACTATCACTTTTTAAGCACCGAATCGTTTGAACAAAAAATTGCAGATGACGACTTTTTAGAGCACGCCAAAGTCTTTGATAACTTTTATGGTACCTCTAAAAGCACCGTTGAAGCGCAGCTCAAAAAAGGTAAGGATGTTATTTTAGAGATTGACTGGCAGGGTGCACAGCAAGTCCGTTCCATTATGCCTGATGCCATCTCTATTTTTATTCTCCCCCCCTCTCTGGCAGAACTTCAACGTCGCCTCAGTGGGCGTGGTACCGACAGTGACGACGTGATTGCACGCCGCATGGCAGATGCGCAAAGTGAAATTTCGCATTATCATGAGTTTGATTATATTGTGATCAACAACGTCTTTGATATCGCCTTAGAAGAGCTACACAGTATTTTTAACGCGACGCGTTTAACCCAAGACAATCAATTTAAAAAACACCGCAGCTTAATCCAATCATTGATTGAGTCGTAACCAAATACATTAAGAGGAGCCACGTATGCCCGGTTTTGAGATTTTTGATGAATCCGAAAAAGCACAAGTAAATGAAGTCATGGACAAAGGGTTCACGTTTCGCTATAACTTTGACGGCATGCGTAATAACGTATGGAAAGCGCGTGAATTAGAGCAGATGATCTGTGAGACCACTGGTGCAAAACATAGCCATTTAGTCTCAAGTGGCACGACCGCGCTAACCACCGCTCTGATGGCGGCGGGCATTGGCGCGGGTGATGAGGTGATTGTGCCACCGTTTACCTTTGTGGCGAGTGTCGAGGCGATTGTGTTTGCAGGCGCGATTCCTATTTTTTCTGAAATTGATGAAACCCTAACGCTCTCGCCAGAAGGCATTGAGGCAGTGATTACCCCGCGCACCAAAGCGATTAACTTTGTGCACATGTGTGGCTCGATGGGCAAAATGGATGAAATTAAAGCGAT
>JALSJT010000142.1 GCA_026989175.1 Thiomicrorhabdus sp.
ATGAACATGTGCATCACATTGTGTCGAATGTGCGAGGAAAGTTGCAAGCAGGGTTGTCGCCACTGGATATTCTTCATGCGGTCTTTCCGGGGGGAACCATTACGGGTTGCCCTAAAATTCGTTGCATGGAAATTATTGCCGAACTGGAACAGATGCCACGTGAAGCCTACACGGGATCGCTAGGCTATATCAACCGAGACGGCTCGTTGGATCTTAATATTCTTATTCGCACCATGATTCAGTTTGAACAGAATGGGGTGCCGACGGTGCAGTTTAAAGCGGGCGGAGGCATTGTTGCCGACTCGATTGCCGAGCATGAACTGAAAGAAGCTGGGCATAAAGCCAAAGGGCTCATTAACGCACTCTCATGAACAATACGCCTCAGACAACCGTTACCTATGCAAATGGTCAGCCAATAGAGACCATTTCGACACACGATCGTGCTTTGCACTATGGCGATGGGTTTTTTACCACCTTATTGGTGGTGGATCATTGGATTTTGAACTGGTCGGCACACTGGCGTCGTTTGAGCATCTCGGCAGAGCGATTGCAGTTTTCGAGACTGGATGAGTCGCAACTGTTACAACAGATCACCCAAGCGGTGGTGCAGTTTGATCCAGATGGTGGTTTAACAAAAGTGGTCAAACTGCTGGTTTCTCGTGGCGTATCGGGTCGAGGGTACGCCATTCCAGAAAACGCGACCCCTTTGGTGTTGGTGCAAGTGAGTCGCGCACCCGTTGAGGTTGAAATCACTTCGCAAACCACAAAGCATTTACCAGTATTAAATTTCCCCCCCCCTATGTTGTTACAGCTAGGCGTTTGCAAAACGCAAGCGACAGTTCAGTCGCAATTAGCGGGCATTAAGCACCTTAATCGCTTAGACAGTGTTTTGGCACAAACCGAAGTGCGTCAACAGCAGCATCAAGAAGGCATTATGCTGAACGCGTTTGGGCATGTGGTTGGCGGTACTCAGTCCAATGTGTTTATGGTGAAAGGGCAAACGCTTATTACCCCTAAGCTTCATTTAAGCGGGGTTGAAGGCACTACGCGTTATCAGTTAAGTCGTTTAGCCGACGCATTCGGGTTTGTTTGGCAAGAGGCAGAGCTCTCTTTAGAGGCGTTGTTGTTAGCGGATGAACTATTTTTAAGCAATGCGGTACGAGGCATTATGCCCATTCAACAGGTAGAAAATCAACGATTTTCAACCGAGCAAGGGCTTGTACTCCATCAAAAATGGAATCAGTGGCAAGCGGAACATGCACATCTTTTAGAGGCGATTCAATGAAAATAATTAAACGGCTACTGCTGGCTGTTAGCACCATAGCGCTTTTGGTGCTACTAGGCTTTGCTTGGCAATTTTCACAGTTCTTAAAACAGCCAATCTCTAGTCTCAGTGCGCCTGTTGTTGTGCCTATTCAGTCGGGGAGTTCCGCGCAACAGGTCGCCAATTTGTTGCATCAAAAGGGACTGCTCGCTTCGCCTAAATTATTTACTTGGTACTTACGTTATCAAGAGAAACATCACCTGCTTAAAGCGGGAGAAATCACCATTGAACCCCAGTGGAATGTTGATGAACTGATTGAGCACTTGATTAAAGGGCAAACGGTGCAGTATCCCGTCACCTTAATTGCAGGGCATACGGTTCAGCAAGCGTTACGGGCGATTCAAGCACTGCCAAAGATTAAAAAAACCTTGGATATTGAAAATATTACCGAACTCCAAGCACTGCTGGAGATAGAGGGAAAGATTGATCCCAAATACCCCTATGCCAATATTGAAGGTCAATTACTGCCAGAAACCTATCACTACCAAGCGGGCGACAGCGATAAACAGATCGTATTAAGAGCGCATAGTGCCTTAAAAAAAGTACTGGAGGATGCATGGCAATCACGAGAAAAAGGCTTGCCGATTAAAACACCTTATGACGCGTTAATTTTAGCGTCGATTGTCGAAAAAGAGACCGGCATCGCCGCTGAACGTGCCAAAATAGCGGGGGTGTTTGTTAACCGAATGCGACGCGGAATGCGACTGCAAACCGATCCTACCGTGATTTATGGCATTGGAATAGAATACGACGGTAATATTCGTAAACGAGATTTGTTAACCAAAACCGCCTACAATACCTATAAAATAGATGGCCTACCACCCACGCCGATTGCACTGCCAAGTAAAGCCGCCATTGTGGCGGTAATGCACCCTGAAAAAACCAAGGCGTTGTATTTTGTGGCGAAAGGCGGGGGAGAGCACTATTTTTCAAAAAATTTAGTGGAACATAATCGTGCGGTACGTAAATACATTTTGAATAAATAAAAATTTCTCCCCCCCCCAAAAAAAAACCGTAGGGGCAACCCCCCGTGGTTGCCCATTACATATTCTATTTTGAATAGGGGGGGGAGAAAATTTGGAGAATTGTGGGATGCAAGGCCAATTTATTACATTAGAAGGCACCGAAGGGGGGGGGAAATCCACCAACTTACGCTTTATAGAGTCTTTTTTGACCGAACAAGGCATGGATGTGGTGGTGACTCGTGAACCTGGCGGTACCGAAATTGGTGAAGCGGTTCGAGCGATTCTGTTGAATAATGACTTTTCGGCGATGTGTGACGATGCCGAGTTGTTATTGATGTTTGCCGCACGAGTGCAACATATTCAAGAGAAAATAAAGCCCGCCTTAGCCGCCGGAAAATGGGTGATCTCAGACCGTTTTACCGATGCCACCTACGCCTATCAAGGGGGTGCGAGAGGGTTAGATATGCAACGCATTGCGCAAATAGAGCAATGGGTACAGCAAGGGTTTCAGCCCAATTTAACCTTCATTTTTGACCTGCCCGTTGAGATTGGCATGGCACGCGTTTTAGCGCGTAGTCAGCAATCTGGGCAGGGGATTGATCGCTTTGAACAAGAAAAACGCTCATTCTTTGAAAAGGTACGCGCAACCTATTTAGCGCGGGCGCAACAATCGCCTGAGCGTTATGAAGTGCTGGATGCCAGTCAACCGTTGGCATCGGTACAGCAAACCATTCAAACTCGATTACAAAATTTCCTATGATGACGCAACTCCCTCCTTGGTTAACCACGCCGTGGGCGCAATGGAATCAAACCCTTTATCCGAAAGGCCACGCCTACCTCTTGTCTGCACCAAAAGGCATTGGCATTGAACAGTTTGTCGCGTTTGCCGTGCAAAAGGCATTGTGCCAACAGCCGACAGAACAGGGCGCTTGCCAACAGTGCCAAGCCTGTCACTTGCAACAGAGTGGTCAGCATCCTGACTATTATCACTTAACCCGCTTAGAAGATAAAAAAGAGATTAGTGTTGATCAGGTGCGTGGCTTGGTTGGCAAACTCAATGAAACGTCTCATCAAGGGGGTTATAAAGTAATTTGGATTGAAGGCATTGAGCGGTTAAATCAATCGGCCTTTAATGCCTTACTCAAAACCTTAGAAGAGCCCGCCGCGCAAACGCTATTTTTATTAACCACACACGACATTGGACGTCTGCCTGAAACCATTAAAAGCCGTTGTCAGTTAATAAATTTCCCCCCCCCTGTCTTACCCGACGCGATACGCTGGTTACAGCAAGCACTGCCCAATATGGATGCCCCCTTAATTAAACGTGCATTAAGGCTCAATTGGGGGGCGCCACAAGATGCGTTGGCGTGGATTGAAGCTGATAAAATGGCTGAAGATGCCCAGTGGAAATCGGGGCTTAAGCAACTGCAAGCGGGGCAAAAGACCGTTTCACAAGTGGTCGCCGAGTGGCTAAAATGGTCGTCGCCAGTAAGCGTGTTTGATTACTTTTATTTATGGAGTGTCTCAGCGGTGCGTTCCGTCACATACGCCGAAGCATTTCAAGCCAACGCATTGCCAGCGGAACAACGCGTGCAATTGCAAAATTGGTTAGCGTTTCAACAAGCCACATTACAAGCCAAACAATACTGGTTAAAAAATGCCAATAAAGAGCTGGTGCTAGAGACTTTGTGTTTAGAGTGGCTTGAGGTGCAACAAAACACAACCACTTTTCAATCGACCTTTGAGTCAAACTTACAAAAAGGAAAATTAGCGTGATTGTTGATTCACATTGCCATTTAAACATCTTGCCCGAAGACAAAGTTGGAACAATCGATGAAGTGATCGCCAAAGCTGAAGAGCTAGGCGTTGAGCGTATATTATGCGTTGCGATTAACCCTAGCCAGTGGCAAGAGGTCTTGGATTTAGCCGATCGTTATGAAGGCGTTTACGCCTCTATTGGCGTGCATCCTTGTGAAGATAAAGCGGTAGTGGTGAGCGACGAAGATTTAATCGCCGCCGCGTCTCACCCCAAAGTAATCGCCATTGGGGAAGTGGGTTTGGACTACTACCACTTTGAAGAGGAACTGAAAACAGAGGGCGGAATGCAGTGGCAACACGACCGCTTTGCACAGCACATACGCATCGCCAAGCAACTCAATAAACCGCTCATTATCCACACTCGAAACTCCACCCCAGACTGCTTAGTGATGTTAGCCAAAGAGGGCGCAGAGCAAGTAGGTGGCATTATGCACTGTTTTGTCGAAGACTTAGCCACCGCCGAACAGGCCATTGAGATGGGCTTTTACATCTCTTTTTCAGGCATCGTCACCTTTAAAAACGCCAAAACACTCAAAGCCGTCGCCTCCGCACTCCCGTTGGATAAAATTTTAGTCGAAACCGATGCACCCTATCTAGCGCCCATGCCTTTTAGAGGCAAAACCAATCAACCAGGCTACACCCGCTACGTTGTCGAAGAGATCGCAAAACTCAAAGAGCTGCCTTTTGAAGCGGTTGCTACGGCAACGACCGATAATTTTAATCGTTTGTTTCGATTGTGATCTGAGTTCAAGTACTCTCTTTTTAAACGCCAAAAGATAGGTTAAAACACCTGTTTTTATGCTATTTTACTTGAATATGCTTGATTTAGTTGTTGATATTGCGTAAAGGTTGGTACAAAAAAACTTTTAGATAGCAGTCGATTATTCCATTAATACCAGTATTTGGACTTCTTAGATATTTTTGTCAACTTGTTTGGTTTATGATTGTGTTGCGGGTAGTATCGGCGGAGTAATGCTTTATATTAAGATTAAGCGCTAGCTTTACAAAGGAATTGAAAGTTTATGGCAATTTATAGCTTTAGCAATAATTCACTTCAAAAAGTTGAAACAACAACATTCAACTCGGAAGGGATATTGGAACGCCAACACTTGCAAGCTGCAATAAAGCAACAGATTGAAGTTATAGCACCAAATTGCATTGTTATATCTGAGGAATTTTCAGAGTGGTCAGGTTCTCAACGTCGAATTGATTTGTTAGCAATAGACAAGGAAGGCAATCTTGTAGTTATAGAATTAAAGCGCACCGAAACTGGTGAGCATATGGAACTGCAAGCGTTACGATATGCCGCAATGGTTTCAACACTTACCTTTAGTCGTGCTACTGAAATATATCAGAAATATCTTATATCTATCGACAGTGAAGAGAATGCCGAAAATAATCTAATAGAATTTTTAGGCTGGGAAGAGCCGCAAGAAGACGATTTTGGATTGGATGTCAGAATTATTTTAGTTTCAGCAAATTTCTCAAAAGAACTCACGACTTCGGTAATGTGGCTAAATGAAAGAAATTTAGATATTCGCTGTGTGCGTTTAATCCCATATAAACATCAAGAGCAAATTCTTGTTGATGTTCAACAAATTATTCCATTACCTGAAGTTGAAAGCTATCAAGTTAAAATAAAACAACAATCAGAAGAACGCAGAGAAGCGAGAAAATCATCTAAAGACTATACACGCTATATATTTCAGGGAAATTCATACAATAAAAGAAAACTGGTTTTAGCTGTAATTCAAGACTGGGTATCCGAAAACGATCCTAGTAACCTTTCAGAATTATTAGAGGCATTTCCTCAGGATATAAGAAGCGGTGGTTTATTTGTTCCTGAACAAGAAGCAAAGGAAATCTATAGCAGGGGAGATATTTATAGGCACTTTCTAGGTGATGGCGAAATTTTAAAACTTTCTGACTCAACTCAATATGCAATTTCAAACCAATGGGGAAAAGATAATATTGAGAAGTTTCTAAATCAATCAAAGAAATTGGGCTATGAAATTGAAAAAAGCTAACAAAAGTATATGCATGGACTGGGCGAGTTCAAATTAGAAGTGTAACAGTAAGGAATTAAGTAGACAAGTTAAAAGGGGACGCTACCCTTTTATTTCGGTTTTTCTTCTGTTATGATTTAACCCATGCCAAGATTAGCCAGAGTTGTTTACCCCAATATTCCCTACCACATTACGCAACGTGGAAATCGTCGTGAAGATGTCTTTTTTTGCGATGAGGACTATGCGTTTTACCTCTCTTTGCTTAAAAAATACTGTAAAAAATATGAGGTGGAGGTTTGGGCGTATTGTTTGATGACCAATCATGTTCATCTGATTTTAAAGCCTACAACAGCCGATGGATTGCAAAACGTTTTGAAGCCACTTCATATGCGATATGCCCAGTATATTAATAAAAATCAAGGCTGGAAAGGGCACTTATGGCAGGGTCGCTTTTTTTCATCGGCCTTGGATGAGGCGTATGCCTATTCTGCAATACGTTATGTTGAGCAAAACCCTGTAAGAGTAAATATGGTTGAACAAGCAGAAGCGTATGAGTGGTCGAGTGCCGCTTATCATGTTGGGTTGAAGAGGAGCGAGATTCTTTCTGATATACCTAAGATTTACTGTTCGCTTGATAAGCGTGAGTGGCAGGCCTATTTAAGAGAGGGTGTTCCAGAAGAGCACTTAGTGGTTTTACGCCGTAATATTGATAAAGGGCTTCCTTGTGGTTCGGATAAATTTATTGCCTTTTTAGAGCAAAAAACCAACCGTTCGTTAAAGTATAAGCCGATAGGAAGGCCTAAAAAAGGGTAGCGTCCCCTTTAAGAAATGTTCCCCCCCTGTTTTTTCACCTGTTATTTATTTTGAGTGTATTGAGTTTCTATGCGTCCATCTTCTTCTTTGCCTATTAAACCCGTTAAATTGGTTGCTACGTCGGAACGTTCCTATACGTGGCGGCGTATTTTTGATCTGGTGTTGCAGCATAAGCCTGCTTTAGTTAAGGCGCATATTATTGCGTTTTTTGCGACCTTGGCGATTGTGCCGTTACCGTTATTGTTGCCATTTTTGGTCGATGAGGTGTTGCTGGATAAACCGGGGATGATTGTTGGTTTTTTAAATCAGTGGGTCTCGAGCGATTGGCATACGCCAGTGTACTACATTGTGGTGATTACCGTTATTACGGTATTACTGAGATTGGTGGGCTTGGTGTTGGGTGTTTGGCAGATGCAGCAATTTACCGTGATTGCCAAAGAGGTTGCCTACCAAATTCGACGTGATTTATTGGCTCGGGTGCAGGGTGTGTCGATGGCGCAATATGAAACCTTGGGCAGTGGCAGTGTATCGGCAACGATGGTCAATGATGTGAATACCATTGACAGCTTTTTGGGCACCACGGTTGGAAAAGTGATTATTGCGGTCTTTTCACTGATAGGTATTTCGATTGTTCTGTTCTGGTTGCACTGGCAGTTGGCGTTGTTTATTTTACTGCTCAATCCATTGGTGATTTATTTTACGATGCGCTTGGGACGTAATGTTCAAACGCTTAAAAAAGACGAAAATACCGCGCTGGATGTATTTCAGCAATCGCTTACAGAAACACTTGATGCGTTGCAACAAGTGCGAGCAGCCAATCAAGATAAAGCCTTTTTTGACCGTGTTCGAGGTCATGCCAACCATATTCGCCAACAGTCCGAGGCCTATACTTGGAAGAGTGATGCCGCCAGTCGTTTCTCTTTTATGGTGTTTTTAATTGGGTTTGATCTGTTTCGGGGCGCGAGCATGTTGTTTGTGGTGTTTTCTGGCCTTTCGATTGGTGAGATGATGGCGATTTTTGGTTATCTCTGGTTTATGATGGGGCCTGTTCAAGAGATTTTGGCCATTCAATACGGGTACAGCGCCGCCAGTGGTGCATTGCAACGTATTAACGATGTGTTGGATTTAGAGCAAGAACCTCAATACCCATCAAAAGTGAACCCTTTTAAGACACAAGCACCTGTATCGGTTGCAGTACGTCAGCTCTCTTTTCAATACCCAGACAAAAGCGATAAGGTACTTGAAAATCTAAATTTTGAAATACAACCGGGCGAAAAACTGGCACTGGTGGGCGAAAGTGGTGGCGGAAAAACCACCCTAGTACAACTGTTACTGGGTTTTTACCAAGCTAGTTCGGGAACCGTCTGTTACGGAGGGGTTCCAATTACCGAGATAGGTCAGTCGGTGGTGCGTGAAAATGTTGCCACGGTATTGCAACACCCAGTGTTATTTCACCAAAGTATTCGATTTAATTTAACCTTAGGGCGAGACGTTTCGGACGAAGCTATGTGGCAAGCGTTAGCGCAAGCGCAGTTGGCAGAGGTGGTGAAAGGGTTAGACCAAAAACTCGATTCGATCGTGGGGCGTAATGGCATCAAGTTATCAGGTGGACAGCGTCAGCGTTTGGCGATTGCCCGTATGATTCTGCAAGACCCTAAGGTGGTGATTATGGATGAAGCGACCTCGGCTTTAGACATGGAGACCGAACGCCAACTGTATAAAGCCTTAGCGCCTTTTTTAGAGAATCGAACTACCTTGATTGTGGCGCATCGTCTTAGCTCGATTCGTCAAGCAGATCGAATTTTGGTCTTTGATAATGGGCGTATTGTGGAGTCGGGTAGTCATGAAGAGCTGTTGAATTTGCAAGGAATTTATGGCGCGCTTTACCGTTGATGCTTTATTGTAAGACCATTGTTTTAAGCTAGGCTTTTAGTGCTATAAAAACCTTTGATGGTTGAGTATTGGTTTTTCATGATATGGTTTATTACCGTCAGTTGAACATTTTTTGAACAATGAGGAATGGAACATGAAAACAGTATTAAAATCAACATTACAAACGGCGCTGGTTGCCAGTGCTTTAACATTTGCAACGTGGGCGCAAGCCGCAATATCTCCTTTAACCGTGCCAGGTGCAACAACCGTAAATGCCGCTGAAGCGAAGCAACTTTGGGAAGATGGTGCTATTTTTCTGGATTCGAGAAAAACAGCCGATTGGGAGGCGGGACACATTCCAGAGGCGGTACATTTAGATCGAAAAAATCCTGATGTGTATAATTCAGACGCCTTGAATGATTTGGCGGCAAAAGATGAAGCTATTGTCTCTTACTGCAATGGTGAACGTTGTTTACGCTCAGCTAAAACAGCTGAAGATTTAGTGAAACTAGGGTTTAAAAAAGTTTACTATTTCCGTGATGGTTTTCCTGCTTGGAACGATGCGGGCTTTCCCATTGAATAAGATTGAAGTTTTTACTTAATCCCACCCCTCCCTCTTTTTTTGAAGAGAAAAAAGGGGGTAAAAAAATAACATGGAAAGATAAGCTATGCTCTTAAAAACAAAAATGATTGTTGGAAGTATTGTCAGTATTTTTTTAACAGTGATTATTTTATGGATAGTTTTTGTTTTTGAGCAAAGCTTTTTGGAGGAGTCTTATGATAAAAGTCGTCAAAATGGGATAAATATTGCTCACCTATCCTATTTAGACAATGCAAAAACCATGCTGCAAAATCAGCAAGTCACGATTACTCGAAATCGAAAGCTGAAATCAGCTATTCGTAAGAAAGATATACAAAAAATTAACGAAGAAATTACCCCTCTATTAAATCGCTTGTCAGCGGCACACATCGTATCTGATATTTTTATTTTAGATAAAAACAATAAAATTCTTTTCTCTTCAGACGATTCGTTACTTCAGAAGTCCTTTAACACGCCATTAGCACACCAATCTTTAACAGAGGTTAAAACGGTTTCGGGCTTAGAAAAAAACCTAGATGGTCATGTTGCTGTCAATACTGTTATTCCGATTAACTCACGAGGAAAAGTCTTGGGAGGAGTCGTTTTAGTTCGTTACTATGGAGAACAGCTCACTAAGATGAAGAGAACGATGGATGCGGATGTTGCGTTATATGATATGCCTCATGGCTCTTTGATTAACTCAACGAATACCATGTTATTTAAAAAAATAACGGATGGTGCTACCGTTTTAGCAGACAAACGTGCTGTTGATGATAAGGTTTATGACATTGCGGGTATTCATTTAAAGGATACAACAGGTACACAGATAGCGCATTTAGTACGGTTATTTGATGCAACGGAATCGGCTAAAAAGCAACAACAAAATTTTATTTGGGGAGTGATTGCGGTTGTTATTTGGTTGCTGTTAATGATTGTTTGGGTGAATGTGTTTGCAAGAAAAGCCTTTAAGCCGTTAAATGAGATGTTAAGCGTGGCGCAAAAAATCCAACAAACAGGCAATATGTCTTTGCGTATTAAAATCTCCTCTCAGGATGAAATTGGTCAAGCGGCAACGGCGGTGAATCAAACATTAGATGCGGTAGGCAGTGTGATTGAGGATGCTAATAAGACGTTAAATAAAGTAGCAAAAGGGGACTTTGGTGCGCGGATGTCGATTGCCACAGAGGGCGATTTAAAAACCTTAGAGGTCGCGGTCAATGAATCGGTGAGTGCCCTTGATCGAACCATGCAAGCCATTTTAAAAGTCGTGAAAGGGATTGATACGGGCGATTTTTCGGTTCGAATGGATCCTTGTGTTGAGGTTAGTATTCGAGAGCCAGTTGATCAAGCGATGAACCGTATTAGCGAGGTGATTGCGGAAGTGAATTTGGTTTTATCGGGTATGGCTAAAGGCGATTTTTCACAAAAAGTACAGGTGATGGCACAAGGAGAGCTTAAAGCACTTTCGGACAGTACCAATGACAGTATTCATCAGGCCGAACTGGCATTAAATGAAATTTTACAGGTCGTTTCAGCCTTGTCACAAGGAGATTTTACCCAAACAGTAAAAGGGACCTATTCTGGAAAATTTGGAGAGGTGGCAATTAGGCTGAATACCTCGCTTAAAAATCTAGCTAAGTTAATTGCCGATACACGTTTAAGTATTCATAATTTAGTGGATGATGTGGAGCAAATTTACCAAGGAAGCCAAGACTTAAATGAGCGGACTCAAAGACAGGCGTCCTCATTAGAAAAAACCACTGAAACCATGGCTCAGATTACACAAGGGGTGAATCAAACCAGTGAAAATGCCCAGTTAGCAAATCAATTATCAGGAACGGTAAAAATGCAGGCCGATAAAGGGGCAGAGGTTATGCTTAGTACTATTCAATCGATGGAGGAGATTAAAGAAGCCAGCCATAAGATTGAAGATATTATTAGTTTAATTGATAGTATTGCGTTTCAAACAAATTTATTGGCACTCAATGCAGCGGTTGAAGCCGCTAGAGCGGGTGAGCATGGTCGAGGATTTGCGGTTGTGGCCAGTGAAGTACGTAACTTAGCGGGTAAATCTTCTGAAGCGGCAAGTGATATTAAGGGATTGATTGAGAATGCGGTGCAAGCGGTTGAGCAAGGAACACAGCGCGCTGGGCAATCGGATGAAGCATTGCAAGAGATTGTACAAGGAATTCGTAAAGTGAGTGATGTGGTGGCTGAGATTAGTGATGCCTCGACAGAGCAGTCGACTTCGATTAATCAAATTAGTGTTGCAGTTAATGAAATTGATGAAGCAACTCAGCAAAATGCGGCACTGGTTGAAGAGGCGACCGCGGCATCAGAATCGATGAAAAATGAGACCGCTACCCTGAATGAGTTGGTTAAAACCTTTAAAGTGTAGTGGAAATCGTGCGTGTTCTTTTTCTTGAATTTACTCAAAAGCTTGCTATTATGAAGAAAGAAAATTGTATAAACTGTTCTAAAAAAGGAATCTAAAATGGGTTTAATTTTTAAAAAAGCGGCACTGGGGTTGATGGTCGCGAATGTATTGGCTTTTGCATCATTTACACAAGCCGCCGCGCCAGAAAGTGTACCGGGAGCCACGACGGTTAACACGGCAGAAGCAAAAAAATTATGGGATTCAGGTGCAACATTTATCGATTCGCGCAAAAAGGAGGACTGGGAAGACGGACATATTCCGAAGGCGGTGCATTTAGATCGTGGTGACCGTGAAGTTTACACTCGTGAAAACGTGAGTAAAATGTTTAAAAAAGATGAGCCACTGGTAACGTATTGTTATGGTAAAGTCTGTACGCGTTCATCACAAATGGCAGCGGATTTAGTGAGCGTTGGATACACGAATGTGTATTTCTATCGAGAAGGGTTTCCAGGATGGTCTTTTGCAGGACATCCAATTGAAAGTAAATAACGAATAGCTCTATTAACGATACGTTAAAAAAGCCATGTAGTCTATTATGTCTACATGGCTTTTTTCGTGTTGCTTCTTTAAAAATGGTAGCCTATTTTATCTCTTCATCTGCCACAAATTTAAGGACGTTGCCATTAATGCAATAGCGTTTAAACGTTGGTGGTGGGCCATCATTAAAAACATGCCCAAGATGAATGCCTGAGCTGGCGCTACGTACTTCAATGCGCTCCACACCAAGGGTGTTATCAACATGTGTGGTAATCGCGCCTTCTACCGGATTAAAAAAGCTCGGCCATCCAGTGCCGCTTTTAAATTTAGTATCGCTTCGAAACAGTTTTGCGCCTGTAATAGGGTCTACAAAATAACCAGGTCTGGTTTCATCTAAATGAGAGCCTGTAAAAGGGCGCTCTGTCCCTTCTTCAAAGGCGATTCTACGCTGCTCTGGTGTGAGTAGTCGTTGTCCAAGCCACTGCCAAAACCGTGTTTTATCGCCGTTATATCCCGTGTAGCGAGAGACCTCTTTGCCTTGTTCAAATAGAACGATGGTGGGTGTTGCAAAGAGTGGTTTTTCGAGTGTCCAGCCTTCAGGTGCTTTTGGATTTAAGGTGGTGGTAATGGCGACATCAGATTGCCAATGATTGAGTATTTCTTGTTTAAATTTTTCACAATAAGCGCAGTCGTTTGCTTCAAAAACAATGAGTTGTCTATCGAGATTAAGTTTTTCGGTATCCAGTTGTGTATGTGGTTTGATTTGTGACTGACCATTTGGGTAAGCAACGCCTGTTCCACCCAGTCCACAGTAGCCGTTAGGGTTCTTTTTGAGATAGTCTTGATGATAGGTTTCGGCCGTAATATAGGTTTTTAAGGGGGCTATTTCAGTGGTAATGGCTGGGTAATTCGCTTTTGTGAGTGCGCTCTGGTAGATCGCTTTGGTTTGTTCCGCAACCGATTTTTCCGCTTCGGTTTGATAGTAGATCGCACTGCGGTAGTTACTGCCAATATCATTCCCTTGGCGGTCGCCTTGGGTGGGGTTATGGTTCTCCCAGAATTGAATCAGTACCTTTTCCAGAGAAACAATTTCTGGTTGATAACTTACTTTAATGACTTCTGCATGGTTACGTGCTTGAGATCGTCCAGACTGAATCCTTTTTTCCAGTATTAAGACTTCTTGGTATCCTGCGTTTGGATCATCGCCATTGGCATAACCACTTTCAACGTCAATCACTCCATTGAGCTCAGATAAACGTTTTTCGGCGCCCCAAAAACAGCCCATGCCTAATACAATGGTTTGCGTTGTAGTATTTGAGGGGGGGGAGAAATTTTCTGAACTCATTTTTGGCTCCTTAGCATGAGGATAGCTTGTTAAGCTTAGGCTGAATAGTATGGTAAAAAATAGCGCAGTGCTCTTTAAAGTAGAATGAGATAACATGAAGTATAAAGCCTTTTAATTTAAGAGGGGGTGTTATAAAGAACCATTTTTATGGTAAATAATTTCATAGATGCCTGATGTTTTTTTGTATTGAGAGTAAGTGATAGGGGGGAGAGAGTTTAAAAGATGGCTTGTTGCTTGCTTAAAGGTGTCTATTGGTTGCTTTTTATAGGTAACAAATATTGGTAAGGGGTTGAAATGTAATGAAATTATATAAATTGTTTATTGTTTTGTTAAGTGTCGCTTTTTTGGCAGCTTGCTCTGGCACACCGCGTTATAGTGGGTCGACTGACTATGTTACCAGCTCATCAGAGGTTAGACAGCAATTATTAAGGCAGTTTAAACGCTGGGAGGGTACACCGTATCGTTATGGTGGTAGTAGTTTAAATGGGGTGGATTGTTCTGCGTTTGTGCAAAATACTTATCGTGTTAAATTTAATAAGCGAATTCCCCGA
>JALSJT010000143.1 GCA_026989175.1 Thiomicrorhabdus sp.
GGGGGGACGGCATCACCTGTTTCAGGGTCAATTTGAATGTTTACCAGACCTTCGGGAGCTTTAATCGCCTCATTGGGCTCATTTTTTAACGCCTCTTTCATGTAACTCATCCAAATAGGCAGTGCAGCACGTCCTCCGACTTCGTTGCGTCCAAGCGTGCTGGGTTGATCAAATCCTGCCCAAACAGTAGTGACAATGTTGGGATTATAGCCCGAGAACCAAGCATCTTTTTGGTCATTGGTGGTGCCTGTTTTTCCTGCAATATCGAGGCGATTGAGTTGTTTGGCTTTTTTGCCTGAACCGATACGAACGACATCCTGCAAAATGCTGGTCGTGATATAAGCATTAAGGGGGTCTATAATGCGGGGAGCATTGCGCTCATCTCCCTCGATGCACTGATTTTTCTGGCAAGCGGTTTTAGGCGTGGCTTGATAAATAATGTCGCCATTAAAGTCTCGAACTTCTTTAATTAGGTAGGGATCAACTTTATAGCCCGTATTGGCAAAAGCGGCATAGGCAGTAACCAGTTGCAGTGGTGTAAACTCTACGCTGCCAAGTGCTAAGGAGAGGTTACGGTGTTGATCAATCTCTTCTGCGGGAAAGCCAAATCGATTGAGATAGTTTGCGAAATTGGCGATCCCAACTTGTCTTAACAGCCGAATGGAGACCAAGTTTCTTGAGAAGGCCAGTGCCATCCGTAAGCGAGTGGGACCATAGAAACGGCCAGAATAGTTCTCTGGGCGCCACATATCTTCTAAATTTCGATCATGAAAAACGACAGGGGCATCATTAATCGTGGTGGCGGCCGTCATACCACTGTCGAGTGCGGCAGAGTATAGAAAGGGTTTAATATTTGACCCTACTTGTCGTTTGCTTTGGGTGACGCGGTTAAATTTGCTGCGGAAGTAATCAAACCCACCCACTAACGCATGAATTGCACCATCATTGGCATTGATCGAAATGAGTGCCGATTCTATTTTTGGATTTTGCGCTAACTGCCATTGGTTGTTTAAGGACTGTAGGTAAATAACATCACCAATGCTCAACACTTGTTGTGGTTTGGAGGGTTTTTTCCCTACTCGGTTGACATTTTTGTAAGGGGCGGCCCATGCCATCGTTTTAAAATCAATGATGGTGTTTTCGCCTGTTTCAAGCAAAACGTGTGTGTTTTTTTGATCAAAGCCCGTTACGACACCGACCATTAATCCCCCAAAGTTAGAGATCTCTTTCAGTGTTTTAAGTACGGTTTCCGTCTCTTCTAGTGCACTCTCATCCAGTGTTTTAATGGGCCCTCGATAGCCATGGCGTCTTTCATAGTCTTGAAGCCCCTGTCGAACCGCTTTATTGGCTTGTGCTTGAAACTGACTGTTGATGGTGGTGACAATGGTGAGTCCATTTTGTAGTGCGTCCTCTCCAAACTCTTTTAAAGCAAAGGCACGAGCCATCTCTGCGACATAATTGGCACGAATATCAATGACGGTGCTATTGCGTTTGGCGTGAACCTCTACGGCTTGTGCGGCAAGCATCTCCTCTTGCGTGATAAAGTTGAGATCATGCATGCGGCGCAATACATAATTACGACGAAGCTTTGCGCGGCTAGGGTTGGTAATCGGATTGTAAGCGGAGGGCGCCTTAGGTAAACCGGCAATCATTGCGTATTCGTCCAGTGAGAGCTCTGAAAGTGGAATGCCATAATAAGTGAGTGCCGCCGCCGCAACGCCGTAAGATCGATGCCCTAGGAAGATTTTATTTAAATAGAGGGCTAAAATTTCTTGTTTGCTTAATTCGTTTTCGATTTTATAAGAGAGAATGATCTCATTCAGCTTACGCAGATAGGTTTTCTCTTTGCTTAGGTAGAAGTTACGTGCAACTTGCATGGTAATGGTTGAGCCACCAGACTGTTTTTGTCCGGTTGTAACCAGTTCAAAAACGGCTCGGGCGAGCCCTTTATAATCGACACCGCCATGTTCAAAGAAGTTTTCATCTTCAGAAGAGATGATGGCTTGGGTCATGCGTTCAGGGATTTGATGGTAGTCCAGTGGAATTCGTTTTTTGATCCCGATTTCACTGATCAGCTTGTCATCTTCAGTGACAATTTTAAGGGGGACTTGATAGCTGACCTCTTTCAATTCGGCAGGGTCTGGTAAGGTTGGGTAGATGGTTATTGCATAGAACACGACGGCAGCAATGGGAAGAAAAATGAATCCAATGATAACGTTAAACCACATAAACCAACGTAACCAACGAAGTTTGCTTTTGGGTTTTATTTTTTGCTCTGGATTTTCGTTCGATGCTTGGGGGCTTGATTCACTCATGAAATACTCAAAGGCTCTGACTGGGGTTATTTTGAAGGGTTAATTATAACGAGTTATCGTTTTTGAGTATAGAAACAAAAAAACCCAGTGAAAACTGGGTTTTTTAGCAAGGGAGTAAGGTTTTACTCAATAATGTTACTGTTTGCTGTAACGCCCTGTTTTTATATCGCTGTACATTAAATACAAATTACCACCAACAATATAGACGATTGCGAGTATAACCCCTACGATACTAGAAATTTCTGCAATTGAGCTAGGAAGTAGATCTGCCCAAACACCAATGATGACAGCGACTGGAACAAAGACCGCAACAACGACTAAACCCGTCAAAATTAAAAAGTTACCCATGATTTTTCGCCTCAGCTTAAGTTTTTTATTTTTTTGTATAACAGTTCGAACTATACTTAGGTTGCGAGTGAATATCAACTCTTTCAAAAATAAAGATTGATTTAGGTCAATAAAGTATAAGTTCCTGTTATTTAAGGCAATGTTGATAATAAATATTTTAGAGTTATAAGGTGGGTTTATGCCAGAATTGACAAAAGTAGTCTTGGCAACTGGGAATGCTGGAAAAATAGTGGAAATGACGGATATTTTACACCCTTATGGATGGGAGGTGATACCGCAAAGTCAATTTTTTGATTCGGAAGTAGAGGAGACCGGATTAACGTTTATTGAAAATGCCATTTTAAAAGCGCGTTATGCCTCAGAACAAACTGGGTTGCCGGCCATTGCAGATGACTCGGGCATTGAAGTGAGTGCTTTAAAAGGGCAGCCAGGTATTTACTCTTCACGTTACTCCCAAGATATCTATGGTGAGCAGGCAAATGATCAGACTAATCTGAAAAAACTACTGGATGAACTGAAGAGCGTTCCTCAAGGTCAGCGTCAAGCCAGTTATTACTGTGCCATGGTCTATGTAGAACATGCAGAGGACCCAATTCCCATTATTGGGTTAGGGCGTTGGTATGGCGATATTTTAGAAGCCCCACGTGGTGATGGGGGGTTTGGTTATGACCCTGTCTTTTGGGTAGAGGAGCTAGACAAAACAGCGGCCGAGTTACCTAAAGCACAAAAGAACAGAATGAGTCATCGCGGTCAAGCGTTAAACAGTTTGGTGATGCAACTAAGACGAGGCGCTTAAAAGGTGTTAAATATAAATATTGGGGTCAGAGTAAGTTTACAAGATGTATGTTGGTCTTATCGATGTATAAAAGGACTTTTTTTCTTAAGACTTAATCTTATCCTTACTCTGACCCCAAGTTTAAGGGTTGTTTTATGAATTTTACTCAACCGATCCCTTTAACGCTCTATGTGCACTACCCTTGGTGTGTACAGAAGTGCCCGTATTGTGATTTTAATTCACATCACTTAAAGCCAGATATTGATGAGTCGGCTTATATTGATGCGTTACTAAAACAACTTGAATTAATCTTGCCATTGATTTGGGGGCGACCGATTCATGCGATTTTCTTTGGCGGTGGTACACCGAGTTTAATTTCTGAGGCGGGATTAAATCGTTTTATGTCTCATGCCCGAGCGCTGCTGGGGTTTATGCCAGATATTGAGATAACCTTGGAAGCGAACCCTGGGACGGTGGATCTTGAAAAGTTTTCGGGGTTTTATCAGGCGGGTATTAATCGTCTGTCGATGGGGATTCAGAGTTTTGAGGATGAGAAGCTCAAGGCATTAGGGCGCATTCACAGTGCTGATGAGGCGTGTCTGGCGATTGAAGCGGCCAAGCAAGCGGGATTTAGCAATTTTAATTTAGATTTAATGTTTGCTCTGCCTAATCAAACCATTGAGCAAGCACTCGCCGATGTTGAACAGGCACTGAGTTTTTTCCCCCCCCATCTCTCGCATTATCAGTTAACACTTGAACCCAATACCCCTTTTTATAAGAGTCCCCCTGCACTGCCTGAAGAAGATTTGGTATGGGAGATGCAACTGGCTTGTCAGGCACGTATTAAAGAGGCAAGTTATGAGCATTATGAGGTGTCTGGCTTTGCTCAAAAAAGTCGCCAGTGTCAGCATAATGTAAATTATTGGGAGTTTGGTGATTACATTGGTTTGGGTGCAGGGGCGCATGGCAAAATAACCGTACCTCCCGAAGGAAAAATTTGGCGAACACAGATGCCTGCTTCACCGGGTGGCTATATTGCAGAGATGCAAAGAGCCGACCCAGGACGTACAGGTTTGGTCTCAGAAAAAGATGCGTGTTTTGAATTTATGTTGAATGCATTACGATTACAAGACGGATTTGACCTATCTTTATTTGAGTTACGTACTGGCTTGCCGCTTTCTAAGATAGAGGGGGAGATAAAAATAATGAAGCAGAAAGGTTGGGCAACCATTTCAAAGGATCAACGATTGAATCTAACGACACAAGGGCAGCACTACTTAAACGATGTAGTCAGTCTGTTTTTATGACAAGGAGCTTTGTTCGTGCAGCGCTGTGAATGGGCAAATTCAAGTCCATTAGAAACCCGATATCATGATGAAGAGTGGGGCGTTCCGGTGCATGATGATCGTCTACTCTTTGAGATGCTTATTTTGGAGGGGGCACAAGCGGGTCTAAGTTGGCAGACCATTCTTAAAAAACGTGCGGGTTATCTGGAAGCGTTTGCGAATTTTGAGATTGAGACGGTTGCCGGTTATTCGGAACAAAAAATAGCCGAACTGCTTGAGAACCCAAACATTGTTCGAAATCGACTCAAGGTGAAGGCGACGGTAGTGAATGCACAACGCGTTTTAGAGATTCAGCAAGAGCATGGCAGTTTTGATGCGTATATTTGGTCGTTTGTAGAGGGCAAGTCCATTCAAAATCGGTGGCAACAGCTTTCGGACGTGCCCGCTAAAACAGAGTTATCAGATAAAATGAGCAAAGCGTTAAAGAAAAAAGGCTTTACGTTTATAGGCTCCACAACCTGTTATGCCTTTATGCAAGCAACGGGCATGGTAAACGACCATGTGGTTTCATGTTTTCGATACTCAGAGGTTTGTTGAGATGGTATAAGTGTACGATATTTATCGTATAAGTAATATGTTAGGCGTTGGATCTAGCGAGAAAAAGATCGTTTCGAAGGGAAATAGCAAAATGAACGCACTCAAAATTGTTCAAGTCGATGCCTTAACTCAGCTTTTCAATCGAGTGGGGTGGCAGACGCGTGCTCAGAAAAGCTTAGCAAGCGCAGCGGAAGGGGATACCTCGGATGTTAAGGCGGTGCTTTTTATTGATTTAGATCGTTTTAAGTGGGTCAATGACAGTTTAGGGCACGATGCAGGGGACTTGCTGTTACAAAAAGTCGCACGCTTAATGGAGTCGTGCTTAGTGTGCGAGGGCGAGCAAGCGGATATTGCCGGGCGTTTTGGTGGCGATGAATTTGTTATCTTACTGCAACACCCCAGCTCACTGTCTGATGTTGCGAAGGTGGCAAACGCGATCATTGATAAGCTCTCTCAGCCGATCTGTTTAAGTGACGCGTGTTGTGACGAGAATACAGAGGTTGAAATTGGCGCATCGATAGGGGTTGCCTCTTATCCAAGTGATGCGGTGGAAGTTGAAACCCTGTTAAAATATGCAGATTTGGCGATGTACCGAGCAAAGCATTCGGGGCGAAATCAAGTGGTGTTCTATCAGCCTGAGATGATGCGTCAAATTGAGCGACGTCGTCGTGTTCAAACGCAGTTACGCAAGGCATTAAAGCAGCAACGTTTGGTGTTGGACTATATGCCGGTCTTTGATACACAAAACCAAGCGGTGGTTGCCATTGAAGCCAAGCTCAATTTTTCAGAGTGTACTGAACTGATGAACTTAGATGAAGCGCAACTGTTGGGCATTGCCGAAGAGTCACAAGTCGGCATTGTGCTAGGGGAGTGGATGGTACAAGAGGCCATTCGCTTCTGTGGGCAGTTGTTGCAAGAGGGGGTAGAAATTTCTTGTGCCATGGAAATACGCCCTTGTCACTTTCAGCAAAAAGCGTTTGTAAATTGGCTGGCAGAGCAACTTGATCGTTATGGTGTACCGCCTGAGCTGTTTATTTTGTCGTTAAGTGAAGGCTGTTTGAACAGTCAACGTTTTTCAGTTACCTCACAGTTAACGGCACTTTCAAGGTTAGGGGTGGAGATTGCAATTCGCTCCTTTGGATCTGGAAATTGGTCTTTATTACGACTGCATGACTGGCCGATTGATCGTTTAAGTTTAAGTGCACGATTTGTGCAGGAGGCGACACACAATAAGGTGATTGCAGCCATGACAGGCTCTTTGATTGAGATGGGGCTAACACTCAATAAAACCGTGATTGGCTGTGGGGTTTCCAGTGCCGAACAGGTCGCTTTTTTAAACAGTTGTGGTTGTTTTCTGATTCAAGGAGGGTATTTAAGTGAGGCGTTATCCGAAGAGGAGATAGAGGCGTATTTAGTACAAGGGCTGGTGGGAGAAGCGATTGAGCTCTCTCCTTATGACAGCGAGTTTTTAGAAGAGATCGATTTGGATGATGAGGCAGGGTTTAATCGCCAGCCTAAATTTTAAGAGAGTGTTTTTTGTGAGTAAACAGGTATTTTTTAAGTGGGTTAAACGTACCACGCTGGTATTAGGAATTATTCCGGTACTGTTATTTTTAGCGTTTGCAGGCGCCGTTAATTTTATTGATTTTAACCAATATAAATCACAGATTGAGCAGGAGGTAACTCAGTATACGGGACGTGAGTTTAAGATTGGAGGAACCATCGAAGTCTCAGTTTTTCCGTTTGAGTTTACGGTCACCGAGTTGGCTTTAAGAAACCCAGAAGGGTTTGATTCTGAAAATCTATTGGCGATTAAAACCGTTGAGGTTGAACTCTCTTTTTGGTCACTCTTGCGGAATAAAGAGATGGACGTGATTCGTTTGGAGTTGTTTGAACCTCAGCTGCACTTAATTAAAACAGAAACCGGTGATAACTGGTCGGATATTAAAGGTTTGGCGATGTGGCTAAAGCATCGTAATGTGAATACACATCTTAATACAGCGCAAACAGCATCGGAGTGGTTGGACTCGTTAGAGCGTGTTCAAGTCGCACTTAAGCCCGATACCGACACAAGCGTAGAAACATTGGCGCAAGCGGACTCAACGGATTCAGCGGAGTGGGCGTTTGAAAGCTTGATGGTTCAGAATGGAACAATTCAAATTTATGATAAAACGGATGGGTTTGCAGAAACGCTTTTAAATATTAATGTTTTGGCTTTTGATCTTTCAAAGGATACGCCCTTTGATATGAGCAGCGATTTTCTTTATCAAAATAGCCTCTCCCCCCGTTTATATGATGTGCACTTGAATGGCACCTTAGAAGTGAAAAATCAGTTTACACTATGGCAATTAACCCAGTGGAATGGTGTGTTTAAGGTCCGGTTGCCTGAAGAGAAAAAGGTACCCGAAATTCGTTTAACGACACGGGGTGATCGCTTTGAATTTGATGTTGTTATGTCACAAATTACTGTTGAAAACGGCGAGTTAAGTGGCTTAGACGCTCAGTTACAGAGCAGTTTTTCTGGACAGTTTGGATTTAATACCTTGCTTTCGGGCACGGTCACGCTAAAGCACTTAAACTTTAAGTCGTGGGCGAAACATCTAGGCGTGCCACTGCCAACATTTGTTAATAAACAGGCGCTATCAGAAGGCAATGGACAGTTTGAATGGTACTGGGATGGGTCGCAACTGTTGTTAAATGATATTAATGTTGAGGTTGACAAAAGTACGCTACAGGGGGATGTATCGTATGATTTTGAGCGGAATGGCGTGTTACGGTTTGAGTTACGTTTGAATAGATTCAATGTCGATTTTTATCAGGCAAGTTTGCCGAACGTAGATGGGAAGCAAGCTCTGTTAAGTTTGTCCAAACAGGGTGCCCCTGACCTCGAAGCACAGAATAAAACCTATTTACCGATTCCGCTTTCCATTGATGCGTTAAAAGGGGTAACTGCTTTTGGGCAGCTAACTTTTAGCGCGTTAACGATATCAGGCGTTAAGCTGGACACACTCGAGATTGAGGTGTTGGCTGAAAACGGGATGCTTGAGTTGGCGCCCTTTGACGCCACGCTCTATCAAGGCGAGTTGCTCTCTCAGTTACAGATTGATTTAACGGGGGCTACCCCAAGTGTTCAATGGAAAGGGCGCATTAATCATCTATCGCTTGAAGGGTTGGCGGCACGACAAGCTCAGCCGGTATTGTTGGCGGGTTCACTGGTGAGTCGCTTTGATATGAAAACCTCAGGCGCCAATTTAGAGGCGATCAAAGCAAACCTCAATGGACGACTCTCATTAGAGGTGACTAATGCTAAGTTGGCAGGGATTGATATGAATAATGTGTTCGCAGGAGAGTTGGATTTAAACGCGTCCGATGCAAGTACTGAATTACAAAAAATAACCCTTGTGGGTCGCTGGCAAGATGGTCTGTACTCTGCGAGAAAGTTGGATGTTATCAGTGAACGTTTTTCAGCCAGTGGCGTTGGAACTTTTGATCTGAAGCGTGCAAACATTGATACAACATTAAATATATTCGTTAAGCCCTCCGTAGGGGGGGAGAAATATTTAGTCGGACGAAACTTTCCCGTGACCTATCGTGGTATTTTACAGGCAAGTAACGCATCCGAACGTGCCCGTTGGCACGTTGATATTGCAACATTAATCTCGGGTTGAGCGAAAATTTAAGCGTTTAAATGCGTTCAAAGATCAGATCCCAAACCCCATGCCCTAATCGCTGTCCACGTTGTTCAAACTTGGTTAGAGGGCGGTAATCTGGGCGAGGTGTGTAGGCATTCTCTCCAGCCGTATTGCGATAGTCACTGGCGTTGCTCATCACTTCCATCATGTGTTCTGCATAGTCTTCCCAGTCGGTTGCCATATGAAAGTGTCCACCTGGTTTGAGGTGTTGTGCAATATTCTGTACAAATTCAGGCTGAACGATACGGCGTTTATGATGGCGTTTTTTATGCCATGGATCAGGAAAGAACAGATACAGTCCAGCTAAGCTATTCTTAGGAATTTTTTGTTCCAATACCTCAATCGCATCGTGATTAAAGATACGAATATTGGATAAGTTTTTTTCGTTAATCAGTCTTAATAACGCACCGACACCTGGGCGGTGAACTTCAATCCCAATGTAGTTGATGTCTGGGTTGGTTTCCGCCATCTCAGCCAAACTTTTTCCCATACCAAAACCAATCTCAACAATCGTTGGGGCTTCTCGTTGAAAGACTTCTGTAAAATCAAGCGGTTCATTATCGACTTCCAAACCAAACTGAGGCCAAAGCGTTTCCAGTGCATGTTGTTGTGCAGTCGAAAGTCGTCCTTGGCGAAGTGCAAAGCTTTTAATGCGGAAGTTTTGAGTGTTTTTGGGTGCTTCTAATGGCGTATCAGTCATAAATGTTACTACATGTTTCAATTGAATAAAGTGCGCTATAGTATACCGTTTTTCATTTTTCAATAGTTACAAAGGTCTCATAAAGGTTTATGTCAAATTTCTCAACACAGTTGTTAACGTGGTTTGATCAGCACGGTCGCCATGATCTCCCTTGGCAACAAGCGATGACGCCTTATCGAGTTTGGGTCTCTGAAATAATGTTACAGCAAACGCAAGTGAAAACGGTGATCCCTTATTATGAGAAATTCATGGCCGCGTTTCCCTCGGTAGAGGTGTTAGCGGAGGCGTCTCAAGTGCAGGTATTGGCGCACTGGGCGGGGTTGGGTTATTATGCCAGAGGGCGTAATTTGCATAAGAGTGCTCAAATTATTGTCACGGACTATGCCGGTGTTTTTCCTGATAAATTTGAGGATGTTCTGGCACTGCCTGGGATTGGTCGCTCGACAGCCGGCGCGATTTTATCCATTACACAGAATCAGCGTTATGCCATTTTAGATGGCAATGTTAAGCGAGTTCTCAGTCGTTATTTTGCATTAGAGGGGTGGACAGGCGAACGAAAAAATGAGCAGTTTTTATGGCAAAAAGCGGAAGAGTTGACCCCAATAGCGCGGTTTGGTGACTACACGCAAGCGATTATGGATTTAGGCGCAACGGTCTGTACCCGAAGTAAACCGAGTTGCGAGCAGTGTCCTATTCAAGCAGACTGCTTAGCAAAGCAGCAAGAGCGAGTGGCAAGTTTTCCTGTGGCAAAACCTAAAAAAGAGAAGCCGATTAAGCGTGCTTATTTTTTAATGTTAGAAAACACGGTGGGGGAGGTATTTCTGCAACAGCGTCCACAAAAAGGTGTTTGGGGTGGTTTGTGGAGTTTTCCGGAGTACGAAAGCCATGAGATGTGTTTGGCACAAATTAAAAAGTATGAAAGTCAATCGAAGGGGTTGCAGAGTTTGGTAGAATGGAACTCTTTTCGTCATACTTTTAGCCACTATCATCTGGATATGTTTCCAGTTTTGGTACGAGGTATGAAGGAAATTCCTATTATAGAGAACGGAGTTTGGGTCTGTAAAACCGCGTTATGTGATGAAAATACCACGCTGGGTCTGCCCGCTCCGGTAACCAAATTAGTTCGATTGATGAGAGAGAGTGAAGATGTCTAGAAAAGTACAATGTGTCAAAATGGGTGAAGAGCTAGAAGGGTTAGATTTTTTACCTTTTCCGGGAGAGCTGGGTCAAAAGGTCTATGATAATGTTTCAAAAGAGGCGTGGAAACAGTGGTTAAGCCAGCAGACGATTTTAATTAATGAGTATCGTTTATCCAGTTTAGACGCCAAGGCTCGTACCTTTTTACATGAAGAGATGCAAAAGTTTCTGTTTGATGACCAAGATATTGATATGCCTGAAGAGTTTAAGTCTATTTAAGAAAAATTTCCCCCCCCTTTTTTTTTCCTAATTTTATTAAAGGTACGGTATGCAAAAAGCGATTGATATTTATATTGGACGGCAACCTATTTTTAATGGAAAGATGAAGGTCGTTGCCTACGAGTTGCTGTTTCGTTCAAACAGTGAGAGCAACCGTGCGGTGATTATGGGGGGCGATGTTGCTTCGGCACAAGTGATGATGAATGCGTTTGGTGATATTGGTTTGTCTGAGATTTTAGGTGAGCACCAAAAAGCCTTTATTAACTTTACTGAAGGGCTACTGCTGCAAGAGTATCAGGACTTTTATCCACGTAATAAAATCGTCATTGAGATCCTAGAGGATGTTCAGGTAACGCCTAGGTTGATGAAGTCTTTAACCTTGCTGAAGCAGAAGGGCTATGTTATTGCATTGGATGATTATATTTTTGCGCCAGAGCTTGAAGTATTGGAGCAGTTTGCAGAGATTATTAAAGTGGATCTGCTCGACGTTGAGCTACCCAAGCTAGAAGCGCATATTGAACGTCTTAAGAGCCAAGGTATTCGCTTATTGGCTGAAAAAGTTGAGACGCAAGCCCAGTATGAGTACTGTCAATCATTGGGGTTTGATTACTTTCAAGGGTACTTTTTTGCCAAGCCGAAGATTATTGAAGGCAAGCGACTCCCAAATAATAAATTAACCCTGCTTGACCTATTAGCCAAGGTCTATGATCCTGATATTGATATGTCGGTGCTTTCGGCGATTATTGCGAAAGACATGGGGTTAAGCCAGAAACTGTTACGTTTTCTTAGAGAGACCGCTTCGAATCAACAGCCCATTGAATCGATTCACGATGCCGTTTTACGTTTTGGCCTAAGGCGTTTGCAGAGCTGGACCAGCATGTTGGTGTTATCAGGGGTCGAGGACAAACCCATTGAGTTGTTTGTGACCGCACTGATTCGAGCCAAGTTTTGTGAGTTGCTGGGCGAGCGATTAGGCGGTGCTTCAAAAGAGGCTTATTTTATTGTAGGACTCTTTTCGTGTTTAGATGCGGTCATGGATGCACCGCTATCTGACCTTGTTCAGAAGTTAGGCTTAGAAGAAGAGATTCAGCAGGGGATCCTTGAATATAAGGGAAAGCTTGGCTGTACCTTAAAAATTGTGAAAGCACTGGAGAGTGGGCAGGTTGGCTTTGAGATGCCTGAAGGCGTGAGTGGTACCGAATTGAGTCAGCTTTACTTACAAGCGATGCAGTTTGCAGAACAGTTAGAGTGGTAATTTGATTTTTGGAGAGCTTTGATTTTACCCATAAAAAAACCGCTTTTTAAAGCAGTTTTTTATGGATGCAGATTAGCAGATCAAATTATTTATGATACTGACCACTCAACTCGGTAACGGCATTAATAAATGCCCCTGCATGCTCTGGATTGATTTCAGGATGAATACCATGCCCTAAGTTAAAGACATGACCTGAACCGTTGCCATATTGCGCCAAAATGGTCGCAACCTCTTCACGAATGCGCTCAGGTGAGGCGTATAGGATGCATGGATCCATATTCCCCTGTAGAGCGACTCTGTCGCCAACACGAGCACGTGCTTCGTCAATGTTAATTGTCCAGTCCAGCCCTAGTGCATCGGCTCCAGTGTCGGCCATCGTTTCTAACCACTGACCACCGCCTTTGGTGAATAAGATAACCGGTACTTTACGACCGTCATTCTCACGTTTTAAACCGTCTACAATTTTATGCATGTAGCGTAATGAGAATTCGTTATAGTCACGAGGCGTTAACACGCCACCCCATGTATCAAAGACCTGTACCGCTTGTGCGCCCGCTTCAATTTGGGCGTTTAGGTAGGCAATCACGGAATCGGCTAAGACATCTAAAATATGGTGCAACGTGGCGGGTTGATCAAACATCATCGCTTTAATTTTAGCAAAGGTTTTGCTTGAACCGCCCTCAATCATATAGGTGGCAAGCGTCCATGGGCTGCCTGAAAAACCAATCAGTGGAACTCTACCATTTAGGTCTTTACGAATGGTGCTTACCGCATCCATAACATAGCCTAAATCGGATGCCATATCGGGTACATAGAGCTTTTTAGCGTCTGCCATACTACGAATGGGCTTATCAAAAACAGGACCTTCGCCTGTTTCAAAGCGTAAGCCAAGCCCCATGGCATCTGGAATGGTTAAAATGTCTGAAAATAAAATCGCGGCATCTAATGGAAAGCGCTCTAAAGGTTGCAAGGTCACTTCACTGGCAAACTCTTTGTTACGGCATAGGTCCATAAATGATCCAGCTTCTTTACGCGTTGCTCTGTACTCTGGTAGGTAGCGTCCTGCTTGTCTCATCATCCAAACAGGGGTGCGGTCTACGGGTTCTCTAAGCAGTGCACGTAAAAAACGATCGTTCTGTAATTCAGCCATATTAAATGCCTTTTTTTGATTTTAAAAAAATTGTTAGGCTATTCTAGCGGAAAGCGGGCATGGCGAAAACTAAAAAATGATGCATTCGTGTTTTTTAGTAGTTTTATGATGCCTTATGGCGTATTGAGAGGGTTAAACGCATCAATGGCGGCCGGTTGTTTAATGATGACAAACATCACCCCTTTATAGAGATAGGCGAGTCCACGAACTTCAATGGTCTTTCCTTTGAGCTGTTTGATCTTATTATAGTCAAACTTATCCCAGTGTTTTTTAGGGATGCGAATGCCAGTGGTGTCCATATTGATAATAATATTGGTTGAGCTTTTCATGACTTTTAGCACTTTGCCTTGAATAATGCGGTAGCCCGTGTCGAGAGAGGTCAGTTCGCTACTTTTTACTAAAGGAAAGTGGCTGTCAGGGTGTTTGGCGAGGTAGTCCCAAAGTTGAAACTGACCTTCTCGCGCTCTCTGTTCCGCTTCAAAATAGCATTTCGCGTACTTATTGTTATTGTGTGCTGGGCGATTAATCGCAAACCCACTCTCGAGTATCTTTTGTTGCACGCTGGTACCGT
>JALSJT010000144.1 GCA_026989175.1 Thiomicrorhabdus sp.
CGAATGAAAGTCGCAGAGAAGCGTTTTATGATGGCACAAATCGAAACGGGTGCCGCGAAGGTCATTATTGGTACGCACGCGCTGTTTCAAGAGGCGGTGGTCTTTCATAAACTGGGCTTGGTGGTTATTGATGAACAACACCGCTTTGGCGTACACCAACGCTTATCGTTGCATGAAAAAAATCGTGAAGAGGACGTACACACGCATCAATTAATTATGACCGCCACGCCCATTCCGCGAACCTTAGCGATGACCGCTTATGGGGATTTGGATCTGTCAGTCATTGATGAACTTCCCCCAGGTCGTAAACCCATTGAAACAGCGGTATTAAGCAATGAAAGACGCTTTGAAGTAATGGAACATCTCTATGCCAAGTGCAAACAAGGGGTACAAGCCTATTGGGTCTGTCCGTTAATTGAGGAGTCCGAGTTATTGCACGCCCAAGCAGCGGAAGTCACCGCAATCCAGTTTTCAGATCACTGGCCGGATTTACGGGTCGGTCTCATTCATGGCCGCTTAAAAGGGGAACAAAAAGCGCAAATCATGAACGCCTTTAAACAACATGAGCTGGATCTATTAGTCGCCACCACCGTTATTGAAGTAGGGGTTAACGTGCCCAATGCCAGTTTAATGATTATTGAAAATGCCGAGCGCCTAGGCTTAGCACAACTGCATCAACTGCGAGGGCGTGTTGGTCGTGGCGACAAGCAGAGTCACTGTGTTTTGCTGTATCAAGCACCGCTCTCTCAAACAGGCAAAGCCCGTTTAAATATTATGCGCGACACCACGGATGGCTTTAAAATTGCCGAAGAAGATTTAAAAATTCGGGGTCCAGGGGAAGTGCTTGGCACCAAACAAACGGGCGGACTGAGCTTTCGAATTGCCGATCTACAACGCGATGCCGAATGGATTCCCATTGCAAAAGCGTGGGCAACAATTTTAAATACCGACTATCCAGAACAGGTCGATGCGTTAAGGGAGCGTTGGGTTGGTCAAAAAATAGACTACCAACACGCTTAGGGCTATACTGAAAATGAATGTCGATAAAAGGAGACCTTTGCATGAGAGGGGCGCAAGAGAAAAAAGAGATGAAATTTGGCTGATTGAGGCGGAAATCGTAGGGAACACCTAGGTATTCACAAGATTTTCAACGAAAATCAGGCGTATTTCAGCCTTTTTTATCCGTGCATCCTTTCATGCAAAGGTCTCAAAGGGTGACCATGTTAGCAGAGAACAGAATTTCTAAAATCAAACAGCTTCTACATAAAAAAACAGAACAACAAACGACCTCAACTCGCCCCATTTTTTGGAAGCCTGCCAAACTCATTCAACGCATTACCCCCAATAAAAACACCCAAAATTGGTTAATGACACAAGGCTCACTTACGGCACGACTGCGTCAACACTGCCCTGCCTTAGAGGTGGTGATTCTCTCTGAAAAACTTGAACGCCCTTTAGCCAATGAAAGCCAATCATTAGGCTTACAGCCCAATGAATCCGCTTGGATACGCTGTGTCTTATTAAAGGGGGGGGAAGAAAATTGGATTTATGCTCGAACCGTCATTCCACACTTCTCAGGCTCAAATCCTTGGATGCCTCTACAACAGCTTGGCAATAAACCCTTAGGAGAGGTGCTGTTTCAAGACAACAGCATTCAACGAACCCCCTTTACCTTTGCTCGCCAATCGCTCAATACATGGCCTTATTTACCACTCTCTAACAACCAAACAAACTCATCCGTCAGCTATGCTCGTCGCTCTGTGTTTACCCAACAAAAAGCCCCGCTTCTGTTAACCGAAGTCTTCTTACCTAGTTTACTGCGAGAAACATAACGATGCATAATATAAGAAATATTGGCGCAGTTTTTGGGGTACTCATTCTATCGCAAATTGCCTTAGGTGCCTCCTCTCTATTCTATTTAAACAGTATTGCAAAAGAGGCTGAAAATCTTTATCAACACCCCTATGCCGTTAGTAATGCCTCACGTAACATCAATATTAATCTAATCTCCATGCATCGCTATATGAAAGATGTGGTATTGGCTGAAAACGAGGAGCAATTACGTACTGCCAAAGAGCATGTTGATCAATATGAAAAAAATGTACAGGAGAGCTTTAATGTTATTTTTAACCGCTATCTCGGCGAACGAAAAGACATTCAAGCCGTTTATAAGGCCTTTTTAGACTGGAAGGTTATCCGTGATGAAGTGATCTTTTTAAAGACGCAAGGCAGAGACAAAGAAGCTGCACACATCACCAAAAACAAAGGCGCAAAGCATGTTGCACTCCTCAACCAAGAGACCCAAAAACTGATTGATTTTGCTGACAACAAAGCCAAAATATTTTTTAACAACGCCGTGGAATCTAAAAACAGTGCGCTCTCCATTATTATTGCCCTCTTTATTACCACGGTACTCGCCTCTATTTTTATCGCAATTTACGCTTTACGGCGTTTACGCAAGGCACAACTCGATATTAAGAGTCGAATGTACTTAATTGATCAAAACATCCTAATGGCAAAGTTTAATACCAATGGTGTGGTACTGGATATCAGCAGTAAGTTATGTCGTTTTTTAGGCGTATCCAAGCAAAAGGTGATTGGAGAAAAGTTAGATTTTTTTATTAACGATGATACCTGTAATGTGCAACCAAACGATATTTTAATCACCGCATCAACAGGCACAACATGGGAAGGTGAACTCTGTATTCGCACCCCACACAATCACATAAAATGGATTCACTCTGCCGTTCACCCTGAGCTGGATGCCAACTACAATGTATGCGGTTACTCCAATATTATTCAAGATATTTCTGATCGTAAAGCCATTGAAGAGCTCTCAATTACCGACCCACTCACCAAACTCTATAATCGACGTCATTTTGATCAAATCCTTGAAAAAGAGCTGCGTCTTGCTGCCCGTAATAAAAACTCAGTCACCCTTGCAATGATTGATATTGATCACTTTAAAAAATACAACGACTGCTACGGGCATCCTGCTGGTGATCAAGCTCTGATTCAGGTTTCACACATCTTTTCTCAGTCACTTAACCGTCCAAATGACTATGTTTTTCGACTCGGTGGCGAGGAGTTTGGCTTTATTTTTTCTGACTTTAATCATGAACAGACCGTTCATTTTTTAAACCATATTAGAATCCAAATAGAAAATCTCAACATCACCCATGCTGAAAGTGATTCTGGCGAGCGCATGACCATCTCAATCGGAGCACACATCAGTTGCAATAACCTCCAATTAGACAGTAATCAGTTGTATATCAAAGCGGATGAAGCCCTGTATCAAGCCAAGCTAAAACGCAATCAAGTGGTTGTGAGCAACCCCATTTAATTTAAATCCTTTCCCCCATTCTATAATGGGGGGAGGAAATAATTTTTTAAATATTTTCTTCCCCCCTCTACCCGTTTCACTAACCATTCGGTAGAATCATATTTTTATATTTATATCCCTCTATAAAGGCATTTATGACAAAACTAACATTATGGCTAACAACGTTATTACTGATGATTCTACCCATCTCAACTTGGGCAGAATCATCCGAAACAACTCCCTTTGAACAAGGCGTAGAGCAGTACAATAATGAAGAGTACCGTCAAGCGTACCAAACGCTCTTAGAGAGCGCTAGCAAACAAAATGATCAAGCCCAGTTTTTAGTCGGGCACATGGCACTTTTTGGCATTGGTACCGATAAACAACCTAAAGAGGCGCTGAAATGGCTGACCTTATCTGCCAGTGCCGGAAACGCTCATGCACAAAGCTATATGGGTACAATTTATCTAAAAGGTGAATTGGTTGAGCAGAGCAATCAAGAAGCGGCAAAATGGTTTCTGTTAGCGGCTGAAAATGGTATTGCAGAAGCACAAAACAATTTAGCACACTTGTTTATTAGTGGTCAGGGGGTTGAACCCTCTGCGGAACAAGCCTTTAAATGGTTTAAAAAAGCCGATGAACAGGGCTTACTTGATGCAAAACTGAGCTTAGGACTGATGTACGAACAAGGGATCTATGTTGAACAAGACTACCAAAAAGCGGCACAACTATATCAAACAGCGGCTGAAAAAGGTGCACCTCAAGGGATGCATAATATCGGAATGATGTTACTCTATGGTCATGGCTTTGAAAAGAACACTGAAAAAGCCTGTAATTTTTTTACCACAGCGGCTAAGCTGGGCTTTCAAGATTCCATTGAAAACTTAAATATACTGATTAACCAAGGTGTCTGCCAAGAGATGACCATGGATGCACAGCAAGCACACTCACTGGAGAGTGGCTTTATGCCTTTTTAAGCGTTTCATTGACCCAAAAAGACTCCTCATGCAAAAAAAACTTAATAGGAAGTACCCAGTATGAAAAATAGACTCTTTTTATTATTCATCAGCCTAATAACATTAAGTGCTTGCAGTACGGTACAAGAAGTTCAAATTGTTCAAACGGGGGCTAATAGCTATGAGATCATCAAAACAGATACCTACTACTCTGGGCCAGGCGTGTTACAAAAAGAGATTCGCCGAAAAGCCTTAGGATTTTGTCACTCGTTAAAGAAAAGACTGCACATCATCTCTATTCATGAAACCAAACCCCCTTTTACAGGCAATAAAGTTCCTTTAGCTGAAATTCAATTTAAGTGCAACGATCAAAAGCATTAAACAATTAATGACGATGATAAAATCGCATCTCAAGCATCAACATCACGCTTGCGATCGGTTCTCTAAAATTATCGTCTACCTGCCACGTCAACTTCGGCTCTAACTCTGCAAACAACCACTCTTTATACAGTTTTTCTCGCCAGTTGACTCCGGAGCTCAATCTCTGAAAAGAGACCGAGCCAAGTGAGTTATCCCAGTGTCCCTGTAAATAATACGCATGGACTCGGTGGGCATTCAGCTTATTAAACAACACAGCTTTCTGATTAAATTGCGTGTACTCATCATTCCACCAAATTGCGGAACTTTGACTGCGTAATAAGAGATCTTTCCGATATTCGTAATCAAAGGTTTGTTTCAGGTCAATAGCACCACCACGAGCCGTACTCCAAAAGGTATTTTGGGTTAAACGGCTCGTTAACTTAGGCGTTAACCGCTTACGATAACGCAATTTAAGACGAATAAAAGGCGTGTATTCAATTAGGCTAGAAGCGTTTATGCCAAGATCGATATTTGCTTTAGTATTCTCCATTTCAAATAGTTGATACAGTGCGCCTAACGAGTTGCTGTTATTGTCCTCCACAGCCCCCGTATTGGCTACATTGGTGGACTCTCCAATGCCTGATAGGGTTTGGGGCGTGTCTTCTAATGTTTGCTCAAACGAGGCGATAAATAGCTTCCAGCGATACTGTGTTCTCGGAAGATCTATTTGTGCGCGAAAACTTGCGGAGGTTGTAAGACTACCAGAGTCATACAAAACCACTGGCAGTAAGATATCAAGCTGACTCCCTTTAAAGGTGACATTGCTCGTATCTCGTCCAAAAAATAGATCAATCCTCTCTCCCGCATCATTCACATATTTACCCAGGATTTTTTGAGCATCTTCCAAGGATTCCAAAGTTGAAATAAGCGTGGTATTCTCGGTTTGTTGAAAGGTATAATCTAATGCGTTCAAATCGGGTGCAGCTATGGTAATTATCGGGCATAGAGCCAAGCTAAGGTTTATAATGATGCTCCGCAGATGCCTAGCTCTTTTCAATAACACCGAGCGCCTTCTCCTTCTTTTGATAAATAGGGGCCTTTGAATGAAAGGGAGCCAAGGCTTCTAACCGTAATACCATCGCACATCACTAATAATATACGTAAAGAAACCAAACCCTATTAAACTATGACCTATCCGATAAAGCAAATTCAGGCCACTTACACTCCGCAAGAAGATCGCATTTTATTAACGGTTGAAATGCAGAATCAACACACTTATTTAGGCTGGATTACCCGACGGTTTTTAACTCTATTATTGCCAACACTTCATGGCCAACACCCAATTACGGGGGGCAATATGTTTGATGACACCAGCTACAAACTCAAAAAACCACAAATAAAACAGTCCAAAGAGGCCGTCACAAAATCCAATACTCCCAAATACCCTTTAGGTGCCTCACCTCTCCTTTTTTCAACCATTCGATTTAGCGATCTAAAAACAGAGCGAGCAATGTTTACTTTGGCACCTAATACAGGAGCAGGCATTGAACTTCCCTTTAATTCGGTCATTTTAAACCTGCTCTTGAGCGTATTAAAAGAACCTTTAGAGCTCTCTAATTGGGAATTAGAACACCAAGGCATCTACGGTGTACCATCAAATCACTTATTACAGTGAGGAGAGATTTTGGACGAAAAAAGAAAAAAAGGGGGGGGAAGAAATTTATTTAGAAAAAATAATTCCTAATAGAATAATAAGACCAATCCAGTGGTTCTGTAAAAACACGTTAAATGCCAATTTAGCATCTTGTTGTGCCAACCGCATTAAGTCAACGATAAACCAGCCTAAAACCAGCACTAAGCTTACATAATAGCTACTGCCTAAATCAAATAGTTGCCCTACCCACCACAATAAACAGAGCATAAGAAATTGAAAGAGTGCCATCCACTGCCACAGGTGTTGTTTAAACAAAATCGCTGTCGATTTCACACCAATTTTTAAATCATCCTTCATATCTCCTACCGCATAAGCAGTGTCGTAAATCAGTGACCAAATCAGTGTTATCAAAAATATTGGCCACACTTGCCAAGGTACCTCATTAAGTACTGCAGCAAATGCCATCGGAATTGCCCATGCAAATGCCGCCCCTAAAAAGGCCTGAGGCCAGTGCGTATGACGTTTCATAAACGGATAGAGAACGGCTAAGAAAACCGCACCCAATGATAACCAGACCGTTAAGCGATTCAGCGTGAGCACCAATAAAAACGCTAACAAACACAAAACAGCAAAGAAAATTAAGGCTTCTTTTGAGCCAATCAGCCCTGTTGCTAACGGACGTTCGGAGGTACGAGCCACTTGACCATCAAAGTTTCGATCGGCATAGTCATTAATCACACACCCTGCTGAGCGCATGAGAATCGCACCGAGAATAAAGACTACGAGTAAGTGAGGAGAGGGAGTGCCTTCAGAGGCGAGCCATAACGCCCATAAAGCAGGCCACAGCACTAAATAAATACCGACCGGTTTATTGATGCGCGTTAACGCGATAAAGCCTTGTAGTTTAGTCATGGCTTTCAAGTTCATTCAATAAGGCTTTAATTTCAGATACAGCGTCTTGGCTGGTCTCTAAAAAGGCCGTCGCAACGCCCTGTTTATCAAAATAGCGCAGGGTAACGGAGGATGGTGACTTCTGCCAAGTGATTTCATAGCCCCAACCCACCAAATGGGTCTGCCCCGCATCTTGATGCGAGATCACCCACTGATGGGTCAACATTCGTTGCTTAAATGACTCACAAAGCTGAGGGTTCAATGTTAGGAGCTCCATGCTCATAATTTGTACCTATCACCACTATTTAACAGGAGGAGCCCAGCCTTTGATGGTTAACTGCTTAGAGCGGCTTAAGGTCAGTTCATTGGCTGGTGCACGCTTGGTAATGGTTGACCCTGCACCAATCGTCGCACCCGCTTCAATTTCAACGGGCGCAACCAACTGAGTATCCGATCCCACAAAAACATGGTCACCAATAATCGTTTGATGCTTATTTACGCCATCGTAGTTGCAAGTAATGGTTCCCGCACCAATGTTCACATCATTGCCCATATTGGTATCGCCAATATAGCTTAAATGGCTTACCTTAGAGCCTAAACCAATTTTGGATTTTTTGATTTCAACAAAATTTCCAATTTTAGCCTCATCGGCTAACTCGGTACCTGGTCGTAAACGCGCGTAAGGACCAATAGAGCAGTTTTGCCCCACAATACAATCTTCTAAATGACTAAAAGGGTGAATGTGGGTATTGGCAGCAACTTGGACATTCTTTAAAACACAGTGAGCGCCTACCGTAACATTGGTTCCCAAAGAGACATTACCTTCTAATACCACATTCACATCGAACGTCACATCAGGCTCTACGGTAACGACACCTCGAATATCTAACCGCTGGGCATCCACAACTGTTGCCCCTTGTTGCATCAATAATTTCGCACACTGATACTGATACTGGCGCTCTAAATTTTGTAACTGTAATTTATCATTCACACCCAACACTTCCATCTCATCGTCAGGCTGTGCTGTTTGAATCGTAAAACCATCAGAGACCGCCATCGCAATAATATCAGTTAAGTAATATTCAGACTGTGCATTACAATTATCTAGCACCGATAACCACTGCTTAAGTTGCGCCCCTTTTACCGCCATGATGCCAGTATTGACCTCTTTAATAGCCAACACTTCGGCATCTGCATCTTTTTGCTCAACAATGGCTTGCACCGCACCATTTGAATCACGAACAATACGCCCATAACCGGTCGAATCTTCAAGCGTTACCGTCAATAAAGCTAACGGGTGCTGTTCATCCACCAACTCTAATAACCTTTGTAAGGTGGCAACACGGGTTAAAGGAACATCGCCATATAAAACTAATACCGTATCGCTCTCTGAATAATGTTCGTTTGCTTGCATCACGGCATGACCCGTTCCTAGCTGCTCCTCTTGTAACGTAAAGCACATATTTTGAGCCGATACGTGTGACGTTACTAATTCAGCACCGTGACCAATGACGGTAATAATTTCATCACAACACAGCGTTTCAACCGTATCAATGACATGCTGTAGAAGAGGCTTTTGTGCCAAGGGTTGCAAAACTTTAGGCTGATTAGAGCGCATACGAGTACCTTTCCCCGCAGCTAAAATAACGACTTTTAAGGCCATCTGATTTCCTATAAAAATGAATGTTTTTAAAAAAGAACCAAACCATTCTATTTCTTTTTTAAAAACACTAGAGGAAAAAAAAGCGCCGTAAGGCGCTTTTTTTATGAGGGGAAAAGTTAGGACATCCCAGTCTTTTGCAAGCGATCTCTTAACTTAGAAATAGCTTGAATTTGAGCAACCGCCTCGGCAAGTTCAACTTGCACACGTGCGAGATCTATTTCAGAATTCGCATCGGTCATTGCTTCTTCAGCACGTTGCTTAGCTTCTTTAGCTTGCGCTTCATCCAAATCTGCCGCTCGAATTGCCGTATCCGCTAGAATCGTGACAACTGAAGGTTGAATTTCGATAATACCACCATTGATGTAGAAAAAATCTTCTTCATCACCACTAATTACACGTACAGTGCCAGGCTTTAATTGGCTTAAAAACTGGGAGTGATGAGGTAGGACACCTATCTCACCATTAGCCGCCTGTGCAAAAAGCATTTCCGCTTTACCAGAAAAGATTTCACCTTCTGCACTAACAATATCTACTTGCATTGAGAAGCCCATAACTAATTACCCTTTATATTTTTTAGCTTTCTCTAACACTTCGTCAATGTCACCAGCATACATAAATGCTTGCTCAGCTACATCATCAAGTTCACCAGAGATAATCATTTTGAAACCACGAATGGTCTCTTTTAATGGAACATAACGACCATCTTCACCTGTGAAAACTTTTGCTACGAAATAAGGCTGAGAGAAGAAGCGTTGCATCTTACGAGCACGTGCTACTAAAGAACGATCTTCTTCTGAAAGCTCATCCATACCTAAGATAGCAATGATATCTTTAAGCTCTTTATAACGCTGAAGCGCCTGCTGAACCCCACGTGCAACCTCATAATGCTCTTGACCAACTACTAATGGATCAAGTTGACGAGAGGTTGAATCCAGTGGATCAATCGCAGGATAAATACCTGTTTCAGCAATCGCACGGTTCAATACAACCGTTGCATCCAAGTGAGCAAATGTTGTCGCAGGTGCAGGATCTGTTAAATCATCCGCAGGTACGTATACCGCTTGGATAGACGTAATAGAACCCGTTTTCGTTGACGTAATACGCTCTTGTACTTGACCCATCTCTTGCGTCAATGTAGGTTGATACCCTACCGCAGAAGGTAGACGACCTAACAAAGCCGAAACTTCCGTACCCGCAAGGGTATAACGGTAAATATTATCAACGAAGAATAAGATATCGCGACCTTCATCACGGAAATACTCTGCCATGGTCAGACCCGTTAAGGCAACACGTAAACGGTTTCCTGGAGGCTCATTCATTTGACCATAAACCAGTGCTACTTTATCAAGTACACCTGACTCTTCCATTTCATAATAGAAATCATTTCCTTCACGAGTACGCTCACCTACCCCAGCAAATACTGAGTAACCTGAGTGTTCCATCGCGATGTTACGAATTAATTCCATCATGTTAACGGTTTTACCAACACCCGCACCACCAAATAAACCTACTTTACCACCCTTAGCGAATGGGCAGATTAAATCGATGATTTTAACCCCTGTTTCCAGAAGTTCTTGAGATGCCGCTAATTCATCAAATGCAGGGGCTGCACGGTGAATTACACTTTTCGTTTCTGTCTCTACCGGACCTGCATTATCAATTGCATTACCGAGTACATCAAAAATACGACCTAGGGTTGCTTTACCAACAGGCACTGTAATTGCAGCACCTGTATTCGAAACTGCCATACCACGCTTTAAACCATCCGATGAACCCATTGCGATTGTACGCACTTTGTTATCACCGATCTGCTGTTGAACTTCAAGGGTAAGTCCCTCTCCATCCACAATTAGCGCGTCATAGATGTTGGGTAAATCAGCACCTTTAAATTCGACGTCAATAACTGCGCCGATAATTTGTACTATTTGTCCACTCATTATCATTAACCTTTTATTGAAACTTTCAAACTTATACCGCTGCAGTACCCGCAACAATTTCAGAGATTTCAGCTGTGATCGCTGCTTGTCGTGCCTTATTATAAGACAGCTTCAAGTCATCAATCATGTCTCCCGCATTATCGGTTGCACTTTTCATTGCAACCATACGAGCGCCTTGTTCACACGATACATTTTCAACAATTGCACCAAAAACAGTCGCCTCAATATAACGACGCATTAATAAGTCCAATACTGTCTTAGCATCAGGCTCGTATAAATAATCCCAATACGTATTCTCTGTTTGATCCGATTCTGCAAGAGGAACTAGTTTCTGTATCACAGGATTTTGAGTCATTGTATTCACAAACTCATTCGAGAGTAAGTACACTTCATCAATCTCGCCTGAATCAAACTTGTCTAAAACAACTTTGATCATACCGATTAAGTCCTCAATATGAGGTGAATCACCTAAGTCGGAAATTGTTGCAACCACATTTCCACCGTTACTACGGAAGAAAGACTGCGCTTTATTACCAACTAAGGCAAGATCAACCTCAACACCTTCGTCTTGCCATGCTTTAATCTGTGGCATAGCCTTTCGAAATAAGTTTGAGTTTAAACCACCACAAAGACCTCGATCAGAAGAGATTACAATCAATCCAATACGTTTAACAGTTTCACGTTCCTCAGTATAAGGATGCTTATACTCAGAATGTGAAGCTGAAACATGAGAGATGACTCTCTTCATTTTTTCGACGTAAGGTTTTGTCGCTTCCATGCGAGCCTGAGCTTTACGCATTTTAGACGCCGCAACCATTTCCATGGCTTTCGTGATTTTTTTGGTATTTGTTATAGAACTAATTTTAGCTCGTATTTCTTTACTACCGCCTGCCATGGCCTACTCCTTTCTTAGTAAACGCCATTCGCCTTAAATGACTCTACGCAAGCTTTCACTTCATCAATGATGTCTGAATTCCAGTCACCCTTAACGTTAATTTTAGCCGCTAAGTCAGCATTGGTAGAAGCTAGATGCGCATGTAGGGCTGCTTCAAAGTCTAAGACTTTTTCAACTTCAACATCATCTAAATAACCTTCGTTCGCTGCATATAAAGAGATAGCCATTTCAGCTGTGGTTAATGGAGAGAATTGCTTCTGCTTCATTAGCTCTGTCACACGCTTACCACGCTCTAACTGAGCTTTCGTCGCATCATCAAGATCCGAAGCAAACTGAGCAAATGCCGCTAATTCACGGTATTGTGCTAAGTCTAAACGAATACCACCACCAAGCTTTTTAATTGCTTTAGTTTGTGCGGCACCACCAACACGGGATACGGATAAACCAGCATTTACAGCAGGACGAATCCCTTGAGAGAACAAGCTTGTCTCTAAGAAGATTTGACCATCCGTAATCGAAATTACATTCGTTGGTACGAAAGCTGATACATCACCCGCTTGAGTTTCAATAATAGGCAACGCAGTCAAAGAACCTGTTTTCCCTTTTACTTCGCCATTGGTAAATTTCTCAACATAATCTGCGCTTACACGAGCAGCACGCTCTAATAAACGAGAGTGAAGATAAAAAATATCACCTGGGAATGCTTCACGCCCAGGAGGGCGACGAAGTAGCAATGAAATTTGACGGTATGATTGCGCTTGCTTGGTTAAATCATCATAAATAATCAACGCATCTTCACCACGGTCACGATAGTACTCACCCATCGCACAACCAGCGAAAGCCGCAAGATACTGTAACGCCGCCGGATCGGAAGCATTTGCCGCAACGATAACCGTATTATCCATTGCGCCGTACTCTTCTAATTTACGTGCAACGTTAGCAACAGTAGATGCTTTTTGACCCATCGCAACATAGATACACTTAACACCTGTATTTTTTTGCGAAATGATGGCATCAATTGCGATCGCAGTTTTACCTGTTTGACGATCTCCAATGATTAACTCACGTTGACCACGGCCAACTGGAATCATTGAATCAATTGACTTAATACCTGTCATCATAGGCTCATCAACCGATTGACGGTCGATAACACCTGGTGCGATACGTTCAATTGGTGATGTTAGCTTTGTTTCAATCGAACCTTTACCATCAACTGGAAGGCCTAAAGCATTCACTACACGACCATTTAATTCAGGCCCTACAGGGACTTCTAAAATACGACCAGTACAGGTAACTTTGTCACCTTCTGAAATGTGTTCGTATTCACTTAAAACAACAACACCTACCGAATCGGATTCTAAATTTAGAGCCATTCCGAATGTGTTCTCGTCAAATCGAACCATTTCACCATACATTACATCTGAAACACCATGAATCAGTGCGATACCATCGGCGATGCTAACGACTGTTCCTTCGCTGCCAGACTCAGCTGAACCATCAAACCCTTTAATACGGTCTTTGATTAGGTTGCTGATCTCAGAGGCATTCAATTTCATGTTTGTTCCTCTCCATTATTGGGCGATTGCTGCGCCAAGTTTGTTAAGTTGCATCATTGCTGAACCATCGATGGCCCAGTCATCTACTTTAATCTTAATTCCGCCGATCAATGAAGCATCTTCTTCATAAGTAATTTCTACTTCGGCATCAAACTTAGCATTTAAAGCAACACTTAATTTATTTTTTTGCTCGTTCGTTACTTCTAATGCTGAAATCACGGTAGCACGCACTCTTTTTTCATCTCTTGCTCTTAAAGTTTCAAAAACTTCAGCAACAGTCGATAGTGCGACTAAACGATCATTATCAGCCATAGCGATTAAAAGGTTTTTACCTTCATTAGTCAGATTATTACCCATCACTTCGGTGAATACAGATACGATATCATCTGCACTGCACTGTGGGCTTTTAAGCATAGCTTTCATCGTTTTATCTTGTGAGATAAGCGATAAATTTGCTAACATTTCCGACCAAGTCGCTACGCTACCCTCTTCTTTCGCAAGAGCGTAAACGCCTTCTGCATACGGCCGAGCGATTGTCATTAATTGTGCCATAGAGTTTGTCCTTAGATTGATTTAACCAAGGTTTCTAGCATGTCGTTATGTCTTTCTGCATCAATTTCTTTTCTAAGAATTTTTTCTGCACCTGAAACCGCAATCGAAGCCACTTCTTTACGAAGCTCTTCTCTTGCACGACTTACTTCTTGCTCTATTTCTGCCTGGGCTGAAGCTTTTATACGGCCGGCTTCTTCGGTGGCTTTTACTTTCGCATCTTCTACGATTT
>JALSJT010000145.1 GCA_026989175.1 Thiomicrorhabdus sp.
TACCCGAAGCAATTGTGCCCGCAAACCCTCTAAAGTTGAGATGTGGACGGTTGACGTATTGCACCGGGAAACGAAACGCTTGCTTAATCTCTTTGGGCGTAATATCAACACTTTCCAGTATACTCATCAGTGAACCACCCGTGTACCAAGGCGTGTGTTTACTGTGGTTAACCACGTTGTCGCCATTAAGTGCTGAAAGTGGCACAAAAATAGGATTGATGATGCCAAGGTCTTTGGCAAATGCGGTGTAGTCGCTTTGGATTTCGTTATAGCGATCTTCACTGAACTCAACTAAATCCATTTTGTTGACGGCAATTAAAATGTTTTTAATGCCGAGCAAATTCACAATAAAAGAGTGACGCTTGGTCTGTTCTTGCACGCCGTAACGAGCATCAATTAAGATGATGGCTAGATCGGCAGTCGATGCACCCGTCGCCATGTTGCGGGTGTATTGGGTGTGACCTGGGGTATCGGCAATGATGAACTTACGGTTTTCGGTGGAGAAAAAACGGTAAGCGACATCAATGGTAATCCCTTGCTCACGTTCACTTTGCAGGCCATCGACCAGCAAGGCTAAATCAATTTGATCGCCTTGGGTACCCACTTTTTTACTGTCTTTTTCAATACTAGACAGTTGATCTTCGTAGATCATTTTTGAATCGTACAGTAAGCGACCAATTAAGGTGCTTTTGCCATCGTCCACGCTGCCGCAGGTGATAAAACGTAATAGATCTTTGTTTTTGTGCGCCTCTAAATATTGTTCAATATCGGTGGCGATTAAGTCGGATTGGTGTGACATTAGAAGTACCCCTCTTTTTTCTTCTGTTCCATTGAGCCTGCGGAGTCGCTGTCAATTAAGCGACCTTGTCGTTCGGATGTTTTGGTGAGTAACATCTCTTGAATTACCTCGGGCAGGGTCGAGGCATTAGATTTCACAGCACCTGTGAGTGGGTAACAGCCTAAGGTTCTGAAACGCACCACCTCTTTACGGGCATTTTTACGGTATTTTTCAGGTGTACGGTCGTCATCGACCATAATCGTGACCCCTTCATAATCGGTCACTAAACGTTCTTTGGCAAAGTACAGATCCGGCACGGGAATGCTCTCTAAATAGATATATTGCCAAACGTCCAACTCGGTCCAGTTAGAGATTGGGAACACGCGAAAGCTTTCGCCTTTACTGTGTTCACAGTTGTATAAACTCCACAGTTCTGGACGCTGGTTTTTAGGATCCCACGCGTGGTTTTTATCTCGGAAGGAAAAAATTCGCTCTTTGGCGCGACTTTTCTCTTCATCACGTCGTGCGCCACCCAGTACGGCGTCAAATTTATACTTATTGAGGACTTGTTTTAAGCCTTGAGTTTTCATGACATCGGTGTGCACTTGACTGCCAAAATCAAAGGGATTCATGTTCATATCAATCCCTTCTTGGTTGCTGTGCGTAATCAGTTCCATGCCGACCTCTTTGGCACGCTGGTTACGAAAAGCGATCATCTCTTTAAACTTCCATGTGGTGTCCACATGCACGAGAGGAAAGGGAGCGACCCCAGGGCTAAAGGCTTTTTGTACCAGATGCAACATCACGGAGGAGTCTTTTCCCACACTATACAGCATGGCTGGATTATCAAATTCCGCCACGATTTCACGAATAATTTCAATGGATTCGTATTCCAGTTTTTTGAGATGGGTGATTCTCGTTTGATCAATCATTTTGATGCTCCTTCATGAAATGCCGCGCCACCTTTGGAAGGGGACACAATGTTGGTTCGAATGGCAAAATCCCCAAAGTATTCGTTTGCTTGGCGCTCTTTGGCGTAGCGAGCCAATAATGACTCGAGTTCTTGTAAAATTTGTGCTTCGGTTACATTCTCTTTATAGAGTTTGGCTAAACGGTAGCCTTGGTAGTCGCCGCCGAGGTACATATTGTATTTACCGGGCAGTTTGCCAATAAAACCAATTTCGCCCATGATCGAGCGACCACAGCCATTGGGGCAACC
>JALSJT010000146.1 GCA_026989175.1 Thiomicrorhabdus sp.
ATTTTGGGTGGCTTGCGGGGGGTGTTTGTCTCTCAAGATGGCGGGCAACACTATCAGCAATCATCGCAGCAGCAGTTTTATGCCCTAAGTTGGGTTGGTGAGACACTGTATGCAGCAACCGATAATGGGGTGTTACGCTCCACAGACTTTGGGATTCACTGGAAACCTTGGGCGTTACAAGGTCGCTGGGTGAATGCATTGGCAGTGGATGGAGATTCCCTATTGGCGTCGGTTGATAAGAGCCAGCTGGTGCACTTATCGCTGGAGGGTCAGATCTTGCGAGAGGGGGGGGTAAATATTCCAGAGTCGGAGTTGGCACCGAGTATTACGCTCTCCCGTTTTGTGAGAGACTTTCATTATGGACGTGGTTTTTTGGACGATGGTTGGTCTTTGTGGCTGAATGACATTGCGACATGGATATTAATTCTTTCGATCTTTACGGGGGTATTTACTTGGTGGTCATTAAAACGTGCCAGAGTAAAACGTCAAATAAGCAGAGCTAAAATGGGTTGGGTTAAACGATCCATACGGATACATCGTCATGGAGTGATGTTATTGGCTTTGCCCTTTTTAGTGCTGTTTGCTATTACGGGGATTGTACTGGATCACAGCGCATTTTTTAGCCCCTACCTTAAAGAGGTCAAGTGGTCTCAAAGTACGCTTCCGCCCGTTTATCAAACCTTGCGAGAGGATATCTGGGCGGTGGATATTGAAGAGGATGAAAACCATCAACCCATTTATCGCATTGGGAATCGTTATGGGGTGTATGAGAGCCGTGACTTGACCACTTGGAAGATTGTCTCAGAAGGGTTTGCGTATCGTATGCAGCGTTTAGGGGAGACGCTGTATGTAAGTGGTATGGGCTCTTCGCCAAGAAGCTACCATTCGGATCTGGGATGGCAGGTGTTGGAAGCGCCGAGCATGTTCCGTAACGTGTATCAATCCACCGAATCCGTCGGTTTTTTTGGTGGGCATGGTGAGAGAGCCGATTGGCAGGTTCCAATGTTAAAAAACAGTACTTTTTACAGCATTATGCTAACCTTACATGACGGTACTTTTTTTGCCTCGTGGTGGATCTGGGTCAATGATTTTGCTTCTGTTTTATTGTTGCTGTTATTGATAACCGGTGTGATTCGTTGGAAAAAGTCCATTTAATTTGAACATGGGGGTATAAACATGTCGTATAAAAAGAGTGTTTTTTTGGGCGGAACTTTGGTGCTATTGGTACTGTTTGCCACACTTTTTTACCAAAAAGTCTATGTACCAAAAGCGACCTTTGCCACGGTTCAAATGAAGCAGCAGGATTTTTCGGTCTGGTTAAGGGGAATTGGAGAGCTGGATGCGCAGTTTATCTATAAATTGGGTTTTCCGATTACCGGTCGAGTGATGACACTGGCAGTGGATCAAGGCGATGTTGTTGAACAGCAGCAACTTTTAGCACAACTGGATGACACGGAGTTAAAGGCGAGTTTGGCTGAGGTGGAAGCACTTTATGCCAAAACGCGATTGGAGATAGAGAGTACTCAGCGAGAGATTGCGCTCAATAAAGAGCAGTATGATTTAAATCGACTGACCTATGAGCGTTATAAAAAGATGTTGAAAACGCATAATGTTTCGCAAGAGCAGTTTGATCAAGTAAAGTCGGCGATGTTGAAGTCTAAAATCAGCTTAGAGACCGCTAAAATCAAACTGGCGCTGTCTAAGTCTGAAGTGTCTCGGGTAGAGCAGAGCATTAAAGTGGTTCAGGCAAAGTTGGACTACACGCAACTTTACAGCCCAGTCGCTGGCTTGGTCATTGAACGTTTAGTCGAAAAAGGCCAGAGTGTTGCCCCCGCTCAGCCCGTGGTAACCGTTTTAGACCCCAACTCATTATGGATTCGGGCTTACATTGATGAGCGTATTAGTGGCCCGATTAAAGTTGGTCAAACCGCTTTTATTACACTGCGTTCCATGCCAAAGACGCCTTTTGAGGGAACGGTTAAGCGGGTGGATTTTCAAAGTGATCGTGTGACACAAGAGCGAGTGGTCTATATTGGCTTTAATCAACCGCTTGCCTCTTTTTTCTTAAATGAACAAGCGGAAGTCCGTATTCTGGCAGAGACGCTCTCTTCGGCAAAAACCTTGCCGATGGAGACCTTTGCAACCTATAAAGAACGTTCGGGCGTCTGGATCAACCGTGACTCGAAAGCACGGTTTATTCCCTTGAATATTCTTGCAAGCGATCACGATCACTTCGCTTTTGAAGGGGAGGTAAGCGAAGCGGATAAAGTGTTGGTGATGGCAAAAAATAAGAAGCCGCTCTTTGATGGGGCGAGTATTAAGCCATGATTAATCTCGCTTATAAAGACATTCAGCATACCTTAAGCAAGTTTGTGATTACCGCCATGGGGGTGGGAATGTTGCTGGGGATTGTCTTGATTATGATTGGGGTGTACCGTGGCATGGTGGAAGATGCTAAGGTGCTGTTAAATGATGTGAATGCCGATATCTGGGTGGTACAGCAGTACACATTGGGACCGTTTGCAGAGTCCTCTCGGCTCTATCAAGATTTGCAAGACTCGATTAAAGTGATTGAAGGGGTTGATAAGGCTGCTGCGTTAACGTTTCAGGGCATGCAATTATTTGATAAGCAACAAAATGCAGTGCGTGTCTATACCGTTGGTTACGACCCTTTGGGGGATTTTCAAATCATTCCAGAAACCGCCTTAATTGAGGGGCGAGTGTTGCGAGAGAGCCACTATGAGATGGTGGTAACCGATAAAACGGGCTTTGCGTTGGGTGAAAAAATTCAGGTGGGTCGAGACATTTTTACCGTGGTGGGCATCACCAAAGGAACGGTCTCCTCAGGGGGCGATCCCATTGTTTATGTGTCGCTTAAAGACGCACAGGTAATGCAGTTCTCTTACTCCAACCCTCGTATTCGGAATGACCGAGCACGTGGGCTAGAGAGCAAAGATTCACAACTGGTTAACGTGGTGGTTGCGACCTTAAAACCGGGCTACTCTGCCAATCAAGTGTCGCCTCAAATTGAGCGTTGGAAACATCTTACGGTTTACAGTCAGGCAGATCAGATACAGATTTTAAGCAAAAACGTGATTGAACGCTCCTCCAAACAGATCGGTCTGTTTACGCTCATTTTAGTGCTGGTCAGCAGTATTATCATTGGGCTGATTATCTATACGATGACGTTGGAAAAAATCAAAGAGATATCCATTATGAAGCTTATCGGTATCCCCAATTTTTTAATCACCAAAATGATTATTCAGGAGACGATTCTTTTAGGGTTGATTGCATTTGTATTTGGTAATCTGTTTGCCCAACTGATTCACACCAACTTTCCTAAGCGTGTTCTACTGGAGTTACCCGACTCGTTTATTTTATTGGCGGTGATTATTGTCACCTCGTTTCTCTCCTCATTAATTGGCGTTTACAAAGTATTAAAAGCCGATCCTGCACAAGCGATAGGGGGGTAAAAATGGCTGATATTAGCATTAAAGTTGAAAATCTAGTAAAGACCTTTGGAGAGGGAGAAAGTCGAGTAGAGGTCATTAAGGGCGCTTCATTTGAAGTCAATAAAGGGGAGTTGGTCGCTTTGATTGCACCCAGTGGCGCAGGAAAAAGTACCCTTTTGATGATGATTGGGTGTGTACTCCAGCCAACCTCAGGCAAAATCTGGTTAGGGGAGGAGCTGGTTTACGATAAAACATGGCAAACCAAAGATGCCCGAAAAATTCGGCGTGAAAAACTCGGCTTTATTTTTCAAGCACATTACTTAATTCCTTTTTTAAACGTACTGGAAAATGTTGCGTTACTGCCACTAACCTCAACCGAAGATGAAAAAGCGGTGCGAGAACGCTCCAAAGAGATTTTACGGTTTTTGGGGTTGGGAGATAAGTTTGATGCCAAGCCCAGTGAACTGTCAGGTGGCCAAAACCAACGAGTCGCCATTGCACGGGCACTCGCCAATCAGCCCGAAATTATTTTAGCCGATGAACCCACTGCGGCACTGGATATAGAGCGTGCTCATAGTGTGGTGAAAATGCTGAAAGAGGTGACTCAAACCCAAGGGGTGGCCATTATTATGGTAACCCATGATGAGCGACTACTGGGGTATTGCGATAAGATTTTAAAAATTGTAGCCGGAAAGGTAGAGACGACGCATTCGGTGGAGAGTGAGATTGTTTGATTTGTATTAAATAGGTTGTAATAAATGTAAAAAAGTAACATTTCCTTAATGATTCGGTATTGTACTTATTGGTTGATATTGTATTCTATATAAGAGAACGATGATTTAGTTGGTTTGTTATTTAGAAATAAGGAGATATAGTATGCTTTTTTCAAAAAAATTATGGGTTGCATTTAGTGTGGCCTCACTGTCTTTTAGTGCCTATGCTGCACCTCTTCCTGATCGTGGTCCGATCCCCTTTGCAACTTACGACGCAGATAAAAACGGCTTTGTTACAGAGAGTGAGTTTAATACAATTCGTGCTGAGCGAATGGCGCAAAGAGCGGGAATGGGTGGGATGATGAAAAATATGGCAAACAAGCCTACTTTTTCAACATTTGATTTGAATGGCGATGGTAAGTTAACTGAAACAGAGCTGAAGAAGGTTCAAGCACAGCGAATGCAGAATCGACAAGGTCAAGGAATGGGAATGAGCGGAAAAATGCGAAAAAACATGGCGAGTTTTTCGGATTTTGATGTAAATCGTGATGGAAAAATCATGGAACAAGAGTTTCTTGAAGCACGGCAACAAAGAATGAGCCAAAGAGCCCAGCAAGGCTATCCAATGAAAGGTGCTGGTAATGCTCCCTCTTTCAGTAGTATTGATCTTAATGGTGATGGTGTGGTGAATGAAGCTGAATTTTCTCAGCATCAAGCACAGCGATATTCAAAATAAAAATAATAGAGACCTTTGCACGAGAGGGGCGCGAGAGAAAAAAGAGATAAAATTTGGCTGATTGAGGCGGAAATCGCAGGGAATAGCTCGCTATTCGCAAGGTTTTCAACAAAAATCAGGTATATTTTAGCCTTTTTTATCCGTGTATCCTCTCGTGCAAAGGTCTCAATAGGGTTTTTGTTTTGGACAAAGACCCGATAACGATTTAAAGGGAGCCTGAGGGTGTTAAAAAATATAGTATTAGTATTTACTCTGTTAGGTATGGGTTTTATTTCTATGGGAGGAGTGGCTCAAACAACGGTTAAAGTGAATAAGAAAAATCCTCCCCCTTTTTTAGTGGTGACTGAAAAGCTTCCTCATTTGACAAAAGGTGTGATGAAACTCTGGGACAACCCTCAGTTTGGGTTAACCGAAACACAAAAACCGGAGTTACTTGCACTTCGAAAAGAGACAATTAAAGCGGTTAATACGCTTTCAAGTAAGATTGCTCCTCTTGAACGTCAAGTGACACAAGGTATTTTTAGTGGAAAAACCCCTGAAATGTTACAAGAGACTGTAGATTCCATTGCACGCTTAAAAAAGGAAGCAACGATGGTGCATTTAGTGTGTATCTTTAAAACGAAGCAAGTTTTAACAAAGGCTCAGTTTGAGTTTTTATTGAAAAACTTATAACAAGAGTTTTTTTCTTCCATAAAAAAAGTCCATGAATAAAGCATGGACTTTTTTTTATTAAGCAATTGCTAGGTTAAAACAGTTCAGATATTTTCTGTTTAATGGTTTTAAACCAACCTTCACCACTTTTTCCTTCACTGCTTTGGTCTTCTAAAAGGTCTATCTGGTCATAGATCCCTTGGTAGTTTTTCGCTTTTCCATAGCCTAATAGCTCAGCCATTTCAAGTTGCATTCTGGCTTCGCTGAGCAGCAACGATAAGGTTGTATTTTCACTGTCAGAGCGGTCTGATTTTTGTGTGAGTACCTCAGCTTTTCCGAGCAAGAGCATGGTTCTTAAAATCGGCAACGGTATAATCTCTTTAGTCACCACAAGGGTCTCTAGTTGAGATTGTAGGGCAATTTTAGCCTCCTCTATTTTTCCATCATCAATCAACGCCGCCGCTACTTTAGTGGCTTTTGGATAGGTTGCTAAAGGAATTGAGGTGGTGCTGATTTTAATCTCACTGACTAAGTCTTGTAAGATTAAGCGTGCTTTTTGTACCTCACCTTCGTCTAGCAACTTTTCGGCATCGTAGATGAGTGCCTTGATGGTGCTTGGTGTGGCTAAAAAATCATGGGTTTCCACCGCAACATCAATGGGAGCCATTTTGAGATTAGGCTCTCTTGCTAAAATAATTTCAAGCTTTCCAGTTGATTTTTCCAGCGCGGCCAAGGCTTTTTGAGTATCTGGTTTTTTGCCTGAGAGTGCGGATAGTGCAACCTGTGTTTCAATGATGGCATCGACCGCTTCACGGTAAATATCATCATGTCTATCACTTATTGTTTTATTGGCTGCTTGATCAACCCCCGCTTGAACAGATTGAGTCGTCTGTGAATGCTCGACTGAGTTTTGTGCAGTATCTTGAGCATATACTGGAGCGCTGGTTGCAAGTACCAGTGCAAGTAGTGGGGCGCTGGTCTGTTTTAAGATGTTCATAATATTCTCCTATAAGAGATTTAGTGTTTATGCGCCCTGATAAATCAGAGCGCAGAACCGTTTTTATTTAATTTTGACTTCAATTTGATTTGGTTTTGCTTCTTCCGATTTAGGAAGGGTTAAGTTCAAAACGCCCTCCTTGTATTCGGCTTCAATTTCCCCTGTTTTAATGGATTGGGGCAGGGTAAAGCTTCGAACAAATGCACCATAACTGCACTCAATACGGTGCTGTTTTTTGTCTTCGGTTTCAGTTCTCTTTTCACCCCGAATGGTTAAAATGCCGTTTTCGATGTGTACGTGTACATCGTCTTTGTCCACGCCTGGTAGTTCCGCTTTAACGATGAAATCATCATCGGTTTCATAAATATCGACTACTGGCATCCAGTCACCGACTTCAAAGTTTTTTTCATCACTTTTGGCAAGTGCTTTTTGAGACGGTCTGCCATAGCGATCTAAGAGTGCTTCCATTTCTCGTAATGGATCCCAAACAGATAAGTTCATAGTAATTCTCCTTTGTGAATACGTTTTTTCTTCAAGTTACTTACATTAAGTTATCTAGGGATTTTGTATTTTTTTTCAAGAGAATGGATGTTTTTTTTTAGAGTTAAGTGTTTCAAGAGAGGGGGGGAGAAATTTTTAACCCACTTAAAATGAGGTGACTCGGACAGCCTCCTGGTGGGTTAATAGCGTCAAAAGTGGCTTATTTAGGCGTGTTACAGACCATAACCGCTCTGAGCGGTGCAGGGTAGCCTTCAATGGTTTGGTTTGGGTTTTTAGGGTTTAAAAAATCTTTGAGTGAGTTCCATTGCATCCAGTCGGTGGTGCGTTGCTCTTCGGTACTGGTTTGGTTTGCATCGACACAACGAATGTTTTCAAATCCACAGCGTTTTAGCCAGTGGGTCAGTTCTTTAATGGAGGGCAAAAACCAGACGTTACGCATTTGGGCATAACGGTCTTCTGGAATTAAAATTTGACCGTACTCCTCTGGAATCACAAGCGTTTCGAGCACCAGTTCGCCGCCTGGTACTAGGTGTTTTTTGAGGTCGTAAATATGGTCAATGGGAGAGCGACGGTGGTATAGCACGCCCATGGAAAATACGGTATCAAACGCCCCTCCTTTGGTTGAAATGGGCAGTTGTTCCAGGGTGAGCGGCAAAAAATAGGCGGGAACCTGTTCACCAATAAAGTGTTTTAGCGTGAGAAATTGATGCATGGACAGTAGGTTTGGATCCACACCGACGGCTAGCTCTGCGCCTTCGCCCATCATTCGCCAGAGGTGGTAGCCGCTACCACAACCAATATCGAGTACCTTTTTATCCTTTAAGGGCGCTAAGTGCGGACTGACTCGATCCCACTTCCAGTCGGAGTGCCATTCGGTATCAATGTGAATACCGTGAATGTTAAAAGGGCCTTTGCGCCAAGGGTGATAGCCACGTAAGGTTTGCTCGAGTTCACTTTTTTGTTGAGGAGAGATAGAGGGGGTGGAGTCAATGGTGATGGCTGATTGGGTTAAATCGAATTCAATGTGCTCGGTTGGATAGCGTTGAATCTCCTTCATAACATCCATCCAGCGAGAGAGGTTACCGTTATTTTCTGGACAGGTGGCAACCTCTAACAGGCTGGGAAGCTGGGTGATCCAAGACTCTAATTTTGTCTCTTTTAAGTGTGGCCAAAAAGTATCGTAATGTTGCTTCACGTGAAACCTGTCCTAATCGCTTTAATGTAGGAGAATTATAATGCGTTAAGCGGTTTTTATGGCTAAAAATGAGGCAAAGTTATAGGCTTGAAACCAGATGCCTGCGGATTGAAAACCGGCATTTCTAAAACGGGTTAGATGATCTTGTTCGGTATCGGTAATCAGCACGTTTTCGAGGGAGCTGCGTTTTTGACTGATTTCGAGTTCAGAGTAGCCATTGGCGCGTTTAAATTGCAGGTGAAGGTGTTCAATACGCTCTTGCAGTGCTGAATCGGTAAAGTGCAGCTTTTCGGACAGGATTAAAATACCACCGGGGTTGAGTCCTTGATAGATGGTTTTTATGAGAATCTCTCGTTGTTCAGGGTCGATAAACTGTAGGGTAAAGTTAATTACCACCACGGAGGCGTTCTCAATGGAAGTTTTAGTCATATCGGCACAGTGCAGTTGCACGGGCACATCGGAGTGGTAGGCGTGAAGGTGCTCTTTGGCACGTTTAATCATCGCTTCGGAGTTATCAATGGCGATAATTTGGCAATTTTTATCTTCTACTTTACGACGCATCGTTAAGGTCGCGGCGCCCAAGGCACAGCCTAAATCGTAAAGATTACTGTTATTTTGAGCGTGTTGCTGCGTGAGTTCGCCAATACCCGCTAAGATGGTTTGGTAGCCTGGTACCGAACGTTGAATCATATCGGGAAAGACAGCGACTACGGATTCATCAAACTGAAACGCACCCACCGCTTCGTGTGTTTGGGCGTATAAGGTGTCTTTATTATGAGGCGTTGTGTTTGATATCAGGCTTGTCATGCGGGTATTTTAGGGGATAACTTGATGAAATGTCATTGTTTTTTTAGATTATTTGGTTGATTTGTTTTATAATCGAAAGTAAGTTAATTAATAATGTAAGAAAAGGAGGCTCGTGATGAATGCAATTAATCCATCTCTATCGGCGGCACTCTCTTTACAGCCACAACAGAATCAAATGAACGCTCGGCCTGAGTTAAGAATGGATGATAAATCTTCTGCTCAAGCGACGAATAGCGGAAACTCTACCGTGACGTTATCGGATAGCGCACAAATGTTATCGGGTCGTTCTAATGAAATTGCAGCGTCTCAAAGTGTTCGTAGCACTGCGGATGTTGAGAACAATACCATGGATGCCAATGAAACGACATCGGGTGTTAGTGTGGTCAGTGATTTACAAAGTAAAGCGAATTTGTATACAGAAATAGCGACTCTCGCGTAAGCTTTTAACATAGTTGATACTCTCTTTAAAGCGCATTAAATCTTTGTTATTTAATGCGCTTTAATTTTCCCCCCCCTTTTTTTTTAATCCGTGCATCCTTTCGTACAAAGGCCTCTGAATGCGTAATCTATTTTTTTCGTTGATACTTTTCACCAGTCTTTTTACTTTAACCGCTTGTAGCGAACCCCCCTTTGAAAAGCTGGAAGAGAGTGCGGTGATTGTGGCATTTGGTGATAGCTTAACTCAAGGGGTTGGTGTTTCGATTGAGCACAGTTACCCAGCGGTATTACAATCATTATCGGGTTATAAGGTTGTTAATGCGGGCGTATCGGGAGAGACCACTGCTCAAGGGCGGGTTCGTTTTGCCAAAGTTTTGGAGCAAGAGCAGCCTCAGTTAGTGGTGTTATTAGAGGGAGGGAATGATTTTTTGAAAAAGATTCCTCGCGAGCAAACCCAAGAAAACTTAGCCAGTATGATTGCTTTGGCACAAGCGAATGATGTAAAGGTTTTATTGGTCGGTGTCCCTGAAAAAGGGATTTTTTTGAGCAGTGCTGCGTTATATGAATCTTTGGCAGAGCAGTGGAATGTCCCGTTGGAAAATGACATTGTCGGTCACTTAATGAGACGAACCTCGATGAAGTCAGATTACGTTCACTTTAATGAAAAAGGCTATCAAAAATTGGCAGAAGCGATCTATTTAAAATTGCAGGAGAGTGGCGCAATTTAAAATACTATCCTTTTTTATAAAAATTACGATTTTTGCGAGGATTGGAACGCTCTTTAGCCGTGAACGCTCTTTTTTTAGGTTGTTTTTTAAGGTGACTTTTAGGCGCCGCAACTTTACTAGACCCTGAAACCGCTTGATTGATTTCAGCCATCTCTGTTGGGGTTAAATCACGCCATTCATTGGGTTTTAATTTTCCTAAGGTGACATTCATAATACGGTTACGAATAAGACGTGTGACTCGATACCCTAAGTATTCCGTCATACGACGAATTTGGCGATTAAGTCCTTGGGTGAGAATAATGGTGAAAACAAATCGACTCTGTTGGGTGACTGTGCAAGGTTGAGTTACGGTGTCTAAAATAGGCACGCCTTGTGCCATTTTTTGGATAAAATCTTGGGTTATGGGTTTATCAACGGTAACAAGGTATTCTTTATCGTGAGCATTTTCAGCACGTAATATTTTATTAACGATATCGCCATCACTGGTTAAAAAAATTAACCCTTCGGAAGGTTTATCGAGTCGCCCAATTGGAAAGACACGCTCGGGGTGGCCTACCGCATCAATAATATTCTCTTTAACACGATGCTCAGTGGTACAGGTAATGCCAATAGGTTTGTGATAGGCGATGTAAATACGATCTTTTTTGTCTTCACGAACCGCCATGATAGGCTTGCCATCCACTTTGACAATATCTTCAGGTTGCACTTTGGTGCCCAGTTCAGGAATTTGGTTATTGATGGTGACACGGTTTTGTTCAACCAAACGATCGGCTTCTCGACGAGAGCAAAAACCAGAATCACTGATAAATTTATTGAGGCGTTTTTCGGTTCGAGGGGTCAAAGTGATTTCCTAATCAAGTTTTTTATCTGAATATTATAACAAGCTTTTATAAACAGGGAGAGGGGGGTAAAATTTGCTTCTCTTTTTTAAATAGGTTGAGTCCGTTGTGAGTAAAATAAGTGTGGCACAAGCCGTTAGTCGGTTACGCTCAGGAGAGGTGATTGCGTATCCAACCGAAGCGGTATATGGCTTGGGGTGTGATCCGTTTGATTTACAGGCGGTTGAAAAGCTGTTTCACGTGAAGCAACGCCCTTTTGAAAAGGGGGTGATTTTGGTTGCCGCTTCCGTGGAGCAAGTTGTGCCTTATGTTGAGTTGTTCAATACCGACTGGGAAGAAGAGGTGTTGCAAACTTGGCCAGGGCCAGTAACGTGGGTTTTGCCAGCAAAAGAGGGGGTACCGGATTGGGTGACTGGGGGGCGAAAAACCGTGGCAATTCGAGTCTCTGATCACCCTGTCGTTCAGGCATTGTGTTTGGCTTATGGTCAACCAATGGTATCGACCAGTGCGAACATTACATCACATTCGCCCGCCATGTCTTGTTTGGAAATTAACACGGTATTTAAAGAAAAAGTACCGTGTGTAGAAGGTTGTTTGGGCGGTTTGGATAATCCCACTCAAATTAGAGAGGCAAAAACGGGGAAGTTATTACGCTGAATGGTTACCACTTTTAACGTCGCTTCATTGCGGCTTCAAATAAGGGCTCGACACGTTTAGCGTATTTATTTAGATCTTTAATTCGGTTTTTGTGTGAGGGGTGTGTACTTAAAATTTGAGGAGGGCTTCCTCCTTTTGATTGGGCGGCCATTTTCTTCCAAACATTTACGGCCGCATAAGGGTTGTACCCAGCACGAGCCGCTAACTCAACACCGATGCGGTCAGATTCGATTTCATGGGTTCGGCTGTTCGGGAGGGTGAGAGTGACTTGAAATGCCAATGCCGTAGCATCTAAGGCGGGTCCTCTTACGCCAGTGAAAATACTCAGAGCAGATAATCCAACTTGGGTTAATGTTTGGCGCGAGGCACGCTCTCTTCCATGCTCTCGCAAGACATGCGCAATTTCATGCCCCATGATGGCCGCAATTTCTGCATCCGTTAAGTTTAATTTTTCAATAATGCCTGTGTAAAATGCAATTTTTCCCCCGGGCATCGCCCATGCATTGAGTTGGTCTGATTTTATGACATTCACCTCCCAATCCCACTGTGGTGCGTCTTTTCTAAACACAGCAGTTTGAGGGATAATACGATTGGCGATACGTCTAACCCGTTGGACGATATGGCTGTTAGGATCCATTAGGGTATGTGTTTTTTGTGCCTCTTTTAGCACGGCATTATAGGCCTGCTTTCCCCCCTCATTCATTTGGGTTGGAGAGATGAGTAATAGTTGCTCTCGCTCAATCCCCACGGCACCTTTTTTGGTTGTTTGACTTAAACAACCTGTTAAAGCAATTAGTAGAAGAGTGGTTATAAAGATTGATAGATATTTCATATTTATTTTGAAGCCATGTTTCTTCATGATTAGGTTTGTAGCATACTTTATTTAGCGCTTTTTCTGCAACTATGGGGGAGTTATAAGTACCATAATCGTACTTTGAGTTGGTTATTTATTTTATTATTATTGGGTCATTAAAAAATAGAATGGAAAAGCACGCCTCATTTTTTTATACTGGAGCTGCTTTATTTTTAGTATTCAAACACTTGGGTGCATAAAGTGCGTAATAATAGATCTTTGTACGAAAGGATACACGGACAAGGTGAATTGAGCGCGCTCAAGAGAGAGTACCCTAGGGTATAGGGGTATAAAAAAGCTGAAATATGCCTGATTTTCATTGAAAACCTTACGAATACCTAGGTATTCCCTGCGATTTCCGTCTCAATCAGCCAAATTTCATCTCTTTTTTTTTCGCGCCTCTCTTGTGCAAAGGTCTCAATAAGATTTTTTATTTAAGGGATAAATGATGAGTGATGCAAAAAAAATTAAGATTCTTATGATTGGCTTAGGTCGTATTGGTGGGCGTTTCTATGAGAAATTTACTGCGATGGATCAAAGCAAGGTTGAAATTATAGCTATCTCAGAATCGAATATGGGAAATGCACTAATCGATGATGCGCTGGATCGTGGGATTCCCAACTACCCTCAATATGAAGAGGCGGTTAAGGTATTTGGGGAGGGAATTGATATTATTATGGATACCTCTAACCGGACTGAAATAAAGTTAGCATTACGTAAATTACTACAAGAGACCGATAATCGACATACCGTTATTTTGCCAATGGTGGTGGATTATTTGATGTGGTATTTAATGGATGATAAAGCGATGCCACAAGCTCACCATAAAGATATTGGTTATTAGCCTTTGAGTCCCACTCTCACCTTTTTTCTTAATAGACTTGGAGCAGTTTTGACAGCTCCTTGAGCCCCTCCTTCCCTAAAGTATTCAAAATACCTATATGCTTGAATGCTATCTATCTTCATTAGATTCTTGTATTTTTAATGCAATTTAATAGAAGGAGACCTTTGCACGAGAGGGACGCGAGAGAAAAAAGAGATAAAATTTGGCTAATTGAGGCGGAAATCGCAGGGAATACCTA
>JALSJT010000147.1 GCA_026989175.1 Thiomicrorhabdus sp.
CTGAAATTGATGAAACCCTAACGCTCTCGCCAGAAGGCATTGAGGCAGTGATTACCCCGCGCACCAAAGCGATTAACTTTGTGCACATGTGTGGCTCGATGGGCAAAATGGATGAAATTAAAGCGATTTGCGACAAACACAATCTGATTTTATTAGAAGATGCCTGTCAAGCCACCGGCGCAACCTATAAAGGTCAAGCCTTAGGGACGATTGGACAAGTCGGTTGTTTCTCTTTTGATTCGGTTAAAACCGTCTCCTGTGGTGAGGGGGGGGCCATTTTAACCAATGATACCGCCATTTATAACAATGCCCATATGTTCTCTGATCACGGACACGATCACATTGGTTTAGACCGTGGCGCTGAAAGCCACCCTATTATGGGCAATAACTTCCGTATTTCTGAAATGAATGCCGCCGTTGGCGTGGCGCAATGGCGCAAACTGCCCCGCATTTTAGAAACACAACGTCGCAACAAAAAAGCACTTAAAGAAGCCTTAGCGCAATACCCAGAAGTGACCTTTCGTGAACTGCCCGATGAAGCGGGCGACAATGCCGGTTTTTTAAGCTTTTTCTTACCCGATGAAGCTCGTGCGCAAGAAGTGGTTGCCGCGTTAGGCAAAGAGGGCGTTCCCGCCGTATTTTATTGGTATGGCAACAACTGGCACTACCTTAAAAACTGGACACACATTCACAACATGACCAGCTCCGCCAAGTTACCGATTGAACTGATTGCCGATCACCCAGATTACACTCAAATTAAGACGCCAAAATCCGATGCGATTATCAGCCGTACCGTCTCCATGTTGATTCAACTGGCTTGGAGCGAAGAGGACATTCAGTCTCGCATCAACGCATTTGCTAACGTCTTTCAAAAATAGGATCCCATTCATGAAGTTTCGTAATTTTAAAACCGTGCCTAAAATGATTTTTGGACGTGGTTCGTTTGACCAGTTAGATGACGTGCTTGCTGATGAGCGTCAACAACCCAATGATTTTGTGGTGTTCCTAGTCGATCAAGTACACAAAGACAAGCCATTAGCAGAGCGCATTCCCGCCCAACCGCAAGACATGGTAATCTGGCTGGACGTAACCGATGAGCCTAAAACCACCTACGTCGATGCACTGACCTTAAAAGTACAACGATTTGCCTCTCAAAATAATGACTGGAAAAATCCCGTGAGTGTCGTAGGACTCGGTGGCGGTTCCGCCTTAGATTTAGGCAAGGCGGTTGCCCTTATGCTCACCAATGAAGGGGGTTCTGCATCGTACCAAGGCTGGGATTTAATCAAAAATCCTGCCGTGCATCACGTTGGTATTCCCACCATTTCTGGTACGGGCGCAGAAGCCTCTCGCACCACGGTACTTACCGGCCCTGATAAAAAACTGGGCATGAACTCGGATTACACCGTTTACGATCAGATCATTATGGATCCCGACTTGTTACAAGGCGTACCGAGAGACCAGTGGTTTTATACCGGCATGGACTGCTACATTCATAATATCGAAGCCCTCAACGGAACCTATATAAATGAATTCGCCCGAGCGTTTGGCGAAAAATCATTAGACCTATGCAATCAAGTCTTTTTACAAGACCACCCCGATTCCGATGAAAAACTGATGATGGCCTCTTACATGGGCGGGCAAAGCATCGCTTACAGTCAAGTGGGCGCGTGTCATGCACTCTCTTATGGCCTCTCTTATGTTATGGGATACCACCACGGTATTGGGAACTGCATCGCCTTTGATGTGCTGGAAGAGTTCTATCCAGAAGGGGTTAAAACCTTCCGTGAGATGATGAAAAAGCACAACATTACGCTGCCAAAAGGCATCACCAAAGATCTATCCGAAGCCGATATGGACAAGATGATTCGTACCGCTTCGGGGCTTGCACCGCTTTGGGAGAATGTTTATGG
>JALSJT010000148.1 GCA_026989175.1 Thiomicrorhabdus sp.
GTAAATTGAATGTGTTTCATGTAAAGGTCTCGTATAATGGTATTTTAATATTTAATGGTCGCTATTTTAACGTGACTGGAGTGCTTTTTGCGAATTCTCGATCAATACCTTCTTAAAGAGTTGCTTAAAACCTTTTTAGCGGTGCTTACCGTGCTGTTGCTGATTACCTTTGGTTCAGAGGCGACGCAGTTATTGGCGAAAGCAGTGGAAGGTAAAATTCCCTCTTCGATTGTCTTTCAGGTGCTGTTGCTCAAAATTCCTCCCGCGTTAGAGGTCATTTTGCCGTTGGTGGCGTTGTTGAGTGTCATGCTGGCGATGGGGCGACTCTATCAAGATCAAGAGATGGTGGTGCTGACCAGTTGTGGTGTGTCGCCACGCTACTTTCAAAAATTGATGATTGTTTTTTTACTCCCCATTGCACTGCTTACCGGATGGATCTCTTTAGTGGTGACGCCGTGGAGCTATCAAATGGAGCGGATGTTGGTAAGTGAAGCGCAAACCGCAACCCCGGTCGCAGGATTAGTGGCGGGGCGTTTTAATCCGCTGCCGAACAATCAAGGGGTGTTTTACACCAAATCCATTTCAAAAGAGGGCGAGTTGTCCAATGTCTGGATTCAACGCGCGTCCCCCGAAGAGGATATGATTTTAGTCGCACCCAAAGGGCGTTTTCAGTGGCAAGACAATCGGTTGATTTTGATATTAGAGTCTGGGCACAGTTATCAGGGAATGCACCGCTATCAAGACCCAGAGCAGTCCATTATTGTGCAGCAGTTTCAACGAATGGAAGTGCTGATTCCAGAGTTAAGCGCAGAGCCGCCCAGACCGGCTAAATACGAAGTGACCACCGAAGCGTTGTGGGGCAGTGATAACCTTCAGCACCAAGCACTGTTGCAGTGGCGTTTAGTGACTCCGTTTGGGATTTTAGTGTTGGGGCTAATTGGGCTTAAAATGAGTAAAACAGGGCCACGAGAGGGGCGGTTTGCCAAAATATTTTTAGCGTTGGTGTTGTACATTGTCTATAACCAGTTTTTGGTGATGGGACGCGACGGCATTGCCGATGGCACATGGTCAAACTGGATTGGGTTGTGGCCAATCCCACTGCTGTTTTTACTTTTTGCCTTGGTTGATCGAGAGGCATTAAAAAATCGAGTCACCCAAATAGGGGGGGGGAGAAAAATTCCAAACGGTGAAATGCGATGAATCGTATCGAACGCTATTTAGCCCGTGTGGTGGTTAGCTACACCCTATTAGTTATGATTGTGTTATTGGTGATCTTTGGTTTTTTTGAATTCATGAACCAAGTCTCTAAATTAACCGACAGCTACACCCTCGCCAAAGGTACGTTATACACCCTGTTAAAGCTCCCCGTGTACAGTTATGAAATCTTTCCGATTGTGTTGGTCATTGGCACCTTAATGGGCTTAGGCAGTTTAGCCAATCAGTCGGAGCTAACCATTTTACGAGTCACCGGCTGGTCGATTAAACGTATTTTATGGGCGGTGCTTAAAACGGCATTAATTATGTGGTTGGTGATTGCGATGATTGGTGAATGGGTCGCGCCCAGCAGTGAAGCCTACGCCAAAAAACTGCGTGCCGAAGCGTTAAACCAAAGTTTTTCAATCGGATCGGGCAGTGATTTATGGGTGAAGGAGGCCAGTCGGTATATTCATGTTAAGCGGGTCATTTCGAGTTCTGAACTGCGTGACATTACTATTTATGAACTGGACTCGGACGCACTCACCAAACTGTCGCAAGTGAAAGAAGCACGCTATCAGGAGGGGGCTTGGCACTTTAAAGATGCGGTGGAGCAGCAAATAACATTGAATGAACCGACGTTGGTTTTGCCCGATATACCATTGTTGCCACAACTCTCGGTGAGCTTAGAGCGATTAGAGA
>JALSJT010000149.1 GCA_026989175.1 Thiomicrorhabdus sp.
CGCAAGCCCGGACCTGCTCAAGCCAGTACCGCTGGCGTTCCGTCAGTGTTGACTCTGTCCTCTCGCTCATCGTCATGCTCCGCTGTGATGGAAATCGCAGAGCGTGGCGTGGATTCACTCAGGGCGGCAGGGTGGGGTTGGTTTTGCGGTTACAATTCAAAACCGATCTGGATATCGAGCGACTGCCCTCAGGCAAATTTGCCACCAATGCACTGGTACTGGGCGTGGCCATGCTGGCCTACAACATTTTACGTTGGATTGGACAAAATGGCTTACTGGGAGCGAACTCACCCAAACGCCATAAAGCGAAACGGCGAAGGATTAAAACCGTGATGCAGGAATTGATGTATATCGCAGCACGCGTAATCAAAACAGCACGCATGATCAAGCTGGCCTTTGCCAAAGGCTCCCGCGCATTCCCTGCGTTTGATGAGGTGTATCAAAAACTGGCTTACGGATAAGCCAGGCTGACTAAAGTCAGAGCAATTGCAGCTTTTAGGGATCACTGTCAGCCGCAGAAAGTAAATGATTATCATTTGCACCAAAAGCAAAAGGCCAGATGCCATTGTTGCAACAAAGTAACTGCAAATTGCATTTTTAGTGTCCGCAGAGAAAATGATTTTGATTATTGGCGGGTGCTATTGTGAAAATACGGATTCAGGATTAAGTTCACCTGAATTTCTAAACTCGCTATAACTCTCTTTAAAATATGAAGGGGTTAATGTTGTTATTAATATCGCAGGTAGAATTTCTTCTCCATCTTCTCCATTAATTCTGTGCGATGAGAAAACCTCATTTGCAAAATGCACAGGTTCGATACCTGCGACAACTATAGACCTTGTTTCGGAAGCCATTCTTGCCATATTTGTAAAATTTTCAATAAGCGCATCAGTTAGCGGCTCTTTCCACCCATAATCCAAAACATAGATAAAGTAGTCTCTTCCATCAACGGTATTTGGAAGATTTCCTAAATTATGCACATGTAATCCCATGATGATTCCTTATTGATGGCTAACGCCGCTCATAACCGGAAATTTACTGCTTGTTTTTTGTGCTAGTCTTTTTCAGCACAAAAAACAAGCAGTAAATTGTCCGAGTTGATGAGCCTTGTTATGGTGCTTTACCACACAAACGCGGGTCTGAACCATATTTTTTTGAAAGATAATAACGAATTTCCCACATCGCCTTTTTCTTAAAGCATTTTCCTTTACTAGTCACAACATTAACAGTTAAAAATCGAAAAAACAGCCTATTTAAAAATGGTGAATTAAAAAACGCCTCATTCGTTTCAAAATACAAGTTCATCATTTTTTCTAAAGGGATAGACGCTATAACACTTTCTCCTTCATTTAGTGCGGATGAAAGGTCTCTATCATAAGCCACCACCTTATTACTAATATGTTGCGTCAGAAGGTTTGAACCAATTATATCATTTAAGACTCTTCTAGCTTTTAAATGCGCTGGCAACTGTAGGCGAGGTTCGTCACACCAAACTTGAATAGGAAAATACACATTAGATACTACAATTGGTTTTTCGCCAAAGTTAGTGACTTTTATTAAGGCCGTGGCTTCGCCGTTAATTTTTTTTAAACAAGAACCTATTCTTATCGAGGTACGCTTAGACCGCAATAATAAGATAAAAGAAAATATAGAAACAATTGTAGTAATAGATATTAGAGCAAACTTGATTTCATCCATGCTCATTCAGAACCCTCCTAGCACCAGTCGCCGTAGGAGCACCGGTTACCCGGTGACCCCGGCACAGATCCCGGCGTGCGGTTTTCCCGCACCGGGCTCTTCAGTCATACTCACTCGCGCAGAAGTACAGGCCTTTACACGAGCCCCCGATTC
>JALSJT010000150.1 GCA_026989175.1 Thiomicrorhabdus sp.
CATGACGGCAACGGGTTCGGCAAAGGTTAAATTGGAAACCGCCCAGTACTTGGTGAGTTGGTCTAACACCACTAAAACCACCGCCACCCAAATACTGGTGAGTGCGGTCTGTTTTAAGTTGCGTTTTTGAGAGGGTTGAAAACTTTCTCCCCCCCCCTCTTTTTCAGTTTGTGGTGTTGAATCTTGATTAGGCATAGTGTCGTACTTCTCCATCGCCTTCAATGTTGTCTACGCAACGTTGACACAACTCTGGATGCGCTTCGATTTGCCCGACCTCTTCTCGGTGATGCCAACAACGTGCGCATTTTGGATGTTCGTTTGCGCCTGCATCCAGCCATAATCCAGCCAACTCGGACTCAATCGCAGAATCACTTTTTTCGGATAACGGTTTCAAAACCGCCTCGGAAGTAATTAAGACAAAGCGTAATTCATTCTCCAAACTTGCGAGTTGTTCAAACAGTTCACCCTCACAATAGAGCGTGACTTTTGCGGTTAAGGAGCCTTTAATCACTTTATCGTTTCGCAACTGTTCTAACTGTTTGGCGACGGCGGAACGTACTGCGATCATCTCATTCCAATAAGCGGAATTTAACGGGGTCGATTCATCTAAGGCTGTTAACCCTTGATACCAAGTAGCAATAAATACTGTTTTAGAACGATCTCCCGGAATTTTTGACCACAACTCTTCGGCGGTAAAGCTTAAGATTGGCGAAATCCAGCGAGTTAAGGCTTCTATAATGTGATACAACGCGGTTTGTGCCGAACGACGTGGCAGGCCTTCGGCTTGACAAGTGTATTGGCGATCTTTAATCACGTCTAAATAGAATGCGCCCAGCTCGACCGAACAAAAGTGGGTAACGGCTTGGTAAATTGCGTGAAAGTTATAGTTGTCATAAGCGGCAATAATCTCTTCTTGCAACTTAGCGGCATGACCAATGACCCACTTATCCAACGGCAGTAGATCATCATAGGTGACGCAATCGGTTGCGGGGTTAAAGCCGTTAATGTTCGCCAATAAAAAGCGCGATGTATTTCGAATACGGCGATAAGCATCGGCGGTACGGCTGATGATCTCATCAGAAACGGTCATCTCATAACGGTAATCGGCGGCAGAGATCCATAGGCGTAAAATGTCCGCGCCCAGCTTATTGGCAATTTGCTGGGGTGCGACCACGTTGCCTTTGGATTTGGACATTTTCTTACCGTCTTTATCCACGGTAAACCCGTGAGTCAGCACTTGTTTGTAAGGGGCTTGCCCATCGGTTGCCAGTGCCGATAGCATGGAAGATTGGAACCAACCACGATGTTGATCGGACCCTTCCAAGTAGAGGTCCGCAGGGGCATCCAGTTCGTCACGTTGCCCTAACACCGCAAAATGTGAAATACCAGAATCAAACCAAACATCTAAAATATCGGTCACTTGCTCGTAATCATTTACTTCATCACCCAATAAAGTCGCTGGGTCTAGGTCATACCATGCATCAATGGAGTTCTCTTCGACCATTTCAGCAATTTTTTCCATCATCTCAACGGTATTTGGGTGCATTTCACCCGTGACTTTATGAATAAAGATGGTAATGGGGACCCCCCAAAAACGTTGACGTGAAATACACCAATCGGGACGACCATCAATCATCCCTTCAATACGATTCTGCCCCCATTCGGGTACCCATGAAACGTTTTGAATCTCTTTCAACGCTTTATCACGCAAGCCGTTTTCCGTCATGCTGATAAACCATTGCGGGGTGGTGCGGAAAATCAATGGGGTTTTGGTGCGCCAGCAGTGCGGGTAGCTGTGTTCAATGATTTCAATGTGCAGTAACGCTTTGTGCGCTTTGAGTACTTCAATGACGTGATCGTCCACTTTTAAGACATTTTCACCTTCAAACAGTGGCGTACCTGCGACATAGTTTCCACGACCGTCGACTGGGCAATCAATTTCAAGATCGTATTTTAACCCCACGGCAAAATCTTCTTGACCATGCCCTGGTGCGGTATGCACACAGCCTGTTCCCGCTTCGGTGGTGACATGATCGCCCAAAATCAGTGGCACGACTCGCTCATAAAATGGGTGTTGCAGTTCCACTAAATCAAACAGTTCTCCACGACCGTACGCAATGACTCGGTAGTGATCAAAGCCCCACTTATCCATGGCGTCTTTAATCATCGCTTCGGCAATAAACAGACGCTCAGGTCCATGCTCACCTTCGACCTGTACCACCGAATACTCCAGCTCTGGATGAACTGAAACGGCTTGGTTAGCCGGCAGTGTCCAAGGGGTGGTCGTCCAAATTACAACGGACAAGGGGCCTTCGCCTAAATGGTCTTCAACATGATGGCAACGTTCAAAAAAGGCTTTATCATCCAAGACTTTAAAACGTACATCAATGGATTTAGAGCGTTTGTTCTCATACTCCACTTCCGCTTCCGCCAGTGCGGTATGCCCGCCAACACTCCAATAAACAGGCTTTGTCCCTTTTACCAGATGACCGTTTTGGATGATTTTAGACAGGGCACGAATTTCATTGGCTTCGTATTTAAAGTCTTTAGTGAGGTAGGGGTTTTCCCAGTCCGCCATAATGCCCAAACGTTGAAAGTCAGCCATCTGACCATCCACTTGTTTTTGTGCATACTCTCGACAAGCTTGACGAAACTCCGTTGCGCCAATCTTCTGTCCGACTTTGCCTTTTTTCTTTTCAACGTTTAACTCAATTGGCAAACCGTGACAATCCCAACCGGGCACAAACGGCGCATCAAAACCGCTTAATCCTTTCGACTTCACAATCATATCTTTTAAGACTTTATTCACCGCGTGACCAATGTGAATATTGCCGTTGGCGTATGGAGGGCCATCGTGCAAAATAAACTTAGGGCGACCCGCCATGGCATCACGCACCGTTTGGTACAAGGCTTCAGATTGCCAAGCTGCCACTTGCGCAGGCTCTCTGTTAGGCAAGTTGCCACGCATTGGAAAGTCAGTTTCAGGTAAGTTTAAAGTCGATTTATAGTCAGTCATGTGAGTACTTTACAGTTTAGAGAGCGTGAAAAAATGCACGTTCTACGTTTATAATTTAAAAAAATGCTTTGCTTGTTCAGCATCAAGGCCGATCTGATGTTTTAGCGCCTCAATGCCATTAAATTTTTGTTCTGGTCGAATAAAGTGTTGCAAGGTTACCGACACATGCGCACCGTATAGATCTTTCGTCCAGTTAAACAGGTGTACTTCAATGGAAGGTCGCACCCCATCGACGGTTGGACGTAAACCAATATTGGCAACCCCCGGCCATGGCGTATCGGCAATACCACCCACGGTTACGGCAAAGACTCCTTGAACAGGCATTTGAATCCGTTTTGGATTCAAATTTAAGGTACGAAACCCGAGGGTTCTGCCCAGTTTTTGACCATGGATCACCCGCCCATTAAAGTGAAAGGGTTTGCCCAATAACACTTGTGCCTCGGCTAAGTCGGGGGTTTGCAATGCCTGACGAATACGGGTACTGCTCACTCGCTGACCGTCGACATCAAAGGTGGGCATATCCGTTACAGAAAACCCTAAACGGTTTCCTGCTTGCTTTAGGTAAGAAAAATCGCCTTGGCGTTGCTGCCCAAAACGGAAATCATCCCCCACCACCAAGTGTTTGACATTCAGGGCTTCCACCAAAATGGTTTGTACAAACGCCTCGGCACTCAGGGCAGAAAAAGCACGGTTAAACCGCACGCACAACACATAATCCACTCCCGAACCCTGTAAGGCTTGTATTTTTTCACGAAAGTTCATTAACCGAACTGGCGCTTGTTCTGGCGCAAAGTATTCAATGGGCAACGGCTCAAACAGCATCACCACACTGGGTAAGTTTTGCGCTGTTGCCTGTGCAACCATCCTCTGTAATACTTGCTGATGCCCTAAATGCACGCCATCAAAATTACCGATGGTTAAAACACAACCACGTTGCAATACGGACTGAATGCACTCTATATTGTGTAAACCTACTATCAGTTTCATGAAGTTAATCGCACTGGGTTGACGAGCATGTTAAGTGAGCCTAAAAAACAGCCCTAAATTATAGCGGATTCAAACGCTTATAGGTTAGTAACTCCCCTCATCGTTATGTTTTTTTCTTCCCCCCCTCTTTAAAAACCCATTCAAGAACTATTCAGGCGTTTTGAGCATTTTTCTAGGATTCAAACCCAATAACAACAAGCTAACCGCATAAAGCGCAATGACGGAAAACACCAAGCCAAGTAACCAAGTAAGTCTTTCTGCCCAATCAAACAACAACCACTCTGCCACGGGCGGGGTAAACCAAAGTAAAAATATGACTAAAATTACATTAGCTAGAGCCACCTGAACAAACAGTTTCACCCAGCCTGACAGTGGCGCAAAGACATTCTGTTTGCGCAAATACCAATACAGCAATCCAGCGTTTACAAAGGCTGAAATAGTTGTTGCCGCGGCTAACCCCACATGAGCAAATGGACCAATTAAGATTAAGTTTAAGACCATGTTGGTGACCAGTGCGATAATCGCCACTTTAACAGGGGTTTTCATCTCTTTACGTGCATAAAAAGCCGGGGCTAAAATTTTGACTAAAATAAAGCCCAACAAACCAAATGAGTACGCCATCAAACTCATCCCCGACATAGAGACATCTCTTGCGGTAAACTCACCGTAATAGAATAAGGTAGTAATCAACGGCTCTGCTAACAACAGTAAACCTAACGTGGCAGGCAAGCCAATAATCAGCACCAATCGTAACGCCGAATCAAGGTCTTGCCGAAACCCTTTCCAGTTTTCATTAGCGGCTTTTTTAGACAGTCCCGGTAATACGACGGTGGCGAGTGCGACCCCAAATACACCCAGTGGAAACTCCATTAAACGATCGGAATAATAGAGCCACGACACGGAGCCTGTAATTAAAAATGAGGCCAAAACAGTGTCTAACAATAAATTAATTTGCGCGACCGATACACCAAAGAGCGCGGGGATCATCAAACGCTTCACTTCGCCAACGCCCGGATCGGATTTTCTGGTTGGACTGGGCAGTAACCCTAGGCGATATAGAAAGGGCAGATGAAACAGCAGTTGCACCACGCCCGCCACTAATACGCCCCACGCCAAGGCCATAATGGGAATATCCAATAAAGGCGAGACCCAAATCGCAAAGGTAATGAGCACCAAATTTAAGAACACGGGAGTAAAGGCGGGAACCGCAAACTGATTATAGGTATTCATAATCGCGGATGAAAACGCCACCAAAGAGATCAACAATAGATAAGGAAAGGTAATCGCTAACATATCGGATGCTAGCGCAAACTTTTCAGGTTCATCCATAAATCCGGGGGCAAACACCATCATCCAAATGGAAGAGCCAAACACGCCAAAAGCGGTCACAACCAGTAAAATACCGCCTAATCGAAAACTCAGCGCGTCCACTAAATGCTTTACTGCTGCGTGCCCCCCCTTCTCTTTGGCTTCAGCCAACACAGGAACAAATGCTTGCGAAAAAGCCCCTTCAGCAAACAGTCGTCTGAAGAAATTCGGGATTTTAAAGGCAACGAAAAAGGCATCCGCTCCCATACCCGCACCAAAATACCGAGCAATCACCATATCTCGAACAAAGCCCAAGATGCGTGAAATCATGGTCATGCCACCTACCGTGGCTGCTGCTTTAATAATTCGCTTCAAAAATAACCACACCCCAGTTCATTAAACTCATTCACTCACTCATTGATAAGATAAATTTACGCAGAAGAATTGTACCAGAAGTGCCTATAACAAGCCTAAAAACCCCGCATTCAACCCCATTACATCATCATTCACTAATGTCAGTTTCATTCTAATACAGAATATGCCAAACTGGTCTCCGAATTCAAACAACACACCAAGAGACCTTTGCACGAAAGGATGCACGGATAAAAAAGGCTGAAATACGCCTGATTTTCGTTGAAAACCTTGCGAATACCTAGGTATTCCCTGCGTTTTCCGCCTCAATCAGTCGCATTTCATCTCATTTTTCTCTTGCGCCCCTCTCGTGCAAAGGTCTCACCAAACAAAATAGGATGCATCAATGAAAGCTTCAGAACTCTTTGTAAAATGTTTAGAAAATGAAGAAGTTGAGTATATTTTTGGAATTCCCGGTGAGGAAAATCTAGATGTAATGGATGCCTTACTCGACAGTGACATCAAATTCATTTTAACCCGACATGAGCAAGGCGCAGCTTTCATGGCGGATGTTTATGGACGTTTAACCGGTAAAGCTGGGGTTTGTCTTGCCACCTTAGGGCCTGGTGCAACCAACTTAGTCACCGGGGTTGCCGATGCCAACATGGATCGTGCCCCCATCGTTGCGATTGCGGGACAAGCCAGTACTCAGCGACTACACAAAGAGAGTCATCAAGTATTAAATTTAGTGAAGCTATTTGAGCCGATCAGTAAATACAGCACTCAAATTTTAACTCCCGATGTTATTCCTGAAGTGGTGCGTAAAGCCTTTAAAGTGGCCGAAGCTGAAAAACCAGGTTGTAGCTTTATTGATTTTCCTGAAAATATTGCAGGGATGCATAATGTCGATAAAAAACCCTTAAAAAGACAGAGCCCACTTGCCCCACAGCCTAACCCAATCAAAGTAAAACAAGCGGCGGATGTTATCGCAGCGGCTAAGTTCCCTATTATTATTGCTGGAAACGGCGTGGTTCGTTCCAGAGCAACGGAAGCTTTAGAGGACTTTGCCAGCAAACTGAATATTCCCGTCTCCACCACCTTTATGGCAAAAGGAGCACTGCCCTCAGACCATGATCTCTCTCTCGGAACCATTGGACTACAAGCACATGATTATATCTCTTGTGGTATCGACCGTGCCGATGTCGTCATTTGCGTTGGTTACGATATTGTGGAGTATCACCCTTACCTATGGAATCACAACCCTGACACCAAAATCATCCATATTGATACACAAGCGGCTGAAGTCGATGAAAACTATATTGTCGAAGCTGGGCTCATTGGTGACATTGGTCAATCTCTATCAGGGATTGCCGCAATCAGTAAACATCATTCAGGTAAAAACTACCTAAATCTACAAGAGAGTATTAAAACCCAATTTCATATTTACGATGAAGATGCTAACTTCCCAGTGAAACCACAAAAAATTCTGCATGATTTAAGAGTCGCTTTAGACCGTGAAGACATCATCATTTCCGATGTGGGTGCACACAAAATGTGGATTGCTCGCATGTACGAAGCGTTAAGCCCAAATAGCTGCATTATCTCCAACGGTTTTGCTTCCATGGGAATTGCGCTACCAGGAGCGATTGCAGCCAAGATCGCTAAACCAGATCAAGTGGCGGTTGCGGTGACCGGCGATGCGGGCTTCTTAATGAACGTACAGGAGATTGAAACCGCCGTTCGCTTAAATATTCCAATTATTGTTCTGATCTGGAACGATGGGAACTACGGCTTAATTAAGTGGAAGCAAGAGAATCAATTTGGGCGTGAAAGCAATATCGCCTTCACCAACCCAGACTTTGTCAAACTGGCCGAATCATTTGGTGCAAAAGGTTACCGTGTTGAAAATACCAATGACCTACTGCCCACCTTACAACAAGCGATTAAAGACAACACCGTGGTTTTAATTGATTGTCCAGTGGATTACTCCGAAAACCTAAAACTGACTCAAGAACTGGGGGAGATGATTTGTCCGACCTAAAATTATAGGGGCACTCCTTGTGGAGTGCCAACACCACACCCATCACAATCTAGGCAACCACAGCGGGTTTCCCCTACCTTTTTTTTAATACTTTTGCTTTATATACAAATGTACCAAATGGCAAAAAAGACGCTATAAATCCTGTAAACCCTTGCTCTTCCGTAAGGTGACCTTTATAAACAAAATAGAGCAGTACCACATTAAATCCAACAAATAACCAACCGTGTATTGGCCCTGCCAACGTTACCGCTTCTGGCATTCCATAAAAATATTTAAGTGGCATCGCCACAAAAAATAGCGCGAGCAAAGAAATTCCTTCCAACAAAGCCATAAAACGTAAAAACTGCATACTATTTTGCCCCCCCTACTTTAATTTTAGACATAAAAAAACCGGGAATTTCCCGGCTCTTTTACAAAACTTAATTTAGTGATTTAAACTAAGATTAAGCCATTGCTTTAATGCGTGCATTGATACGACTCTTCGTACGTGCCGCAGTATTTTTTGCAACAATCTTCTTACGCGATAGACCGTCTAACTTAGACTGTGCAACACGGAAAGCCGTGTTTGCTGCATCTTTATCGCCCGCTTCAATTGCAGCCAATACTTTTTTAAGTGCCGTACGCATATCTGAACGTTTTGCAACGTTCTGTTGACGAGTTTGCTCTGCCTGACGTGCGCGTTTTTTTGCTTGTGCTGAATTTGCCATGTTCTTAAATCTCCAATAATTAGTTTTTACACGCTAACCGATCCGTAGACCTCTATTAACATAACCTTAAGCCAACCTAATAAAGCGACATAAACGAAAGGAATTCGGAATTATACACACTTATCAACACAAGACCAAGTTAAAAATTTAACCCAAATCCACACTTAGAAGTGTGAGAGGGTACGTAAGATCTTGGTTTGGATTTAAGCTTTTTTAAGCGGCTGGCTTCACGCTTAACGAAAGTCCCAAAGCATGGAATAGTTTAGCAATCGTCTCCAATTTAGGCTGGCTACTTCCCTCTATAATACGGTATAAATGCTGACGATTTAAACCTGACAACCGAGCCGTCTCACTAATTCCTTTCGCTTTGACAATATGCCTTAAGCCAGTAATCAACCCTTCAAAATCATTCTCTTCTAAAAAAATAGACAGATACAATGCCATATCTTCGGCCGTTTCCACGCCCTGTGCAAACACAAACTCTTGAATACCATTACTCATCAGCCACCTCCCTTAATAACTTCTTAGCCTTAGCAATATCGACCTGCTGCGAAGACTTATCCCCTCCGCAAAGCAACAAAACCACTTGCTCATTTTGAATCGTATAATAAATACGAATACCGCCAGAAAAAAACAATCTCAACTCAAATAAATCCGCTTCAATTGCTTTACAGTCACCAAAATTACCCTGCTCCAAACGAGATAGTCTCGCCTGAATACGGAAAAGCGTCGATTTATCTTTAACCTTTTTTATCCACTTTGCAAAAATAAACGTTGTTTTTATTACATAATTCATAATAACAATGTAACAAGTAAGCGACAGTCTGGCAAGGTAAAAAAGATCAAAAAAAATGTAAATGAAAGGAGAAGGATAAAAATGAGCATTTTTGCTCAAATTCAAGGCTTGCTTTAGTGAAGTGTACTAACGGTACATGAGCTAAAGCATAACGCAGAAGTTGAGCAAAAAGGCCATTTTTATTCGCGGTGGTAGGGGTGGTTTTGGATGACTGACCACGCCCGATAGAGCTGTTCTGCCACCAAAATACGCACCATCGGATGGGGCAGCGTTAAATTGGAAAGCCCCCACTTCCATTGCGCGGCATCAATCAACGACTGCTCAAGACCATCTGGCCCTCCAACAATCAGCGCGATGTCTTGCCCACCCCCCAGCCACTCTTCTAGTTTATTTGCCAGTCCTTTGGTGGTTACTTGCTTGCCATGCTCGTCCAACACAATAATTCGTGCGCCTTTGGGAATAGCCGCAGTAATGCGCTTGGCCTCTTCGGCTTTCATTTTTTCGATCGAGTTGGTTTTGCCTCGTTGTGCCATTGGCAACTCAACCAACTTTAAGGCACAAGACTTTGGCAGTCGCTTGGCATACTCTGCATAGCCTTCTTGCACCCATTTAGGCATTTTTTGCCCTACGGTAATAAAGTGAATGACCATTACTCCACCCCGCCTTCTACTTTCAGCTGAGAATAAGGCACAACGGCATAACACCCCCTATTACGTTTAGAGGGGCTGCCTACATCAAATACGATCATTAATTTTTCTCCCCCCCCATCTCGTATAGGCGTAATACCTTCGGCGTTCGATAGATCCAGCTTTCCAGCAATTCGTACTCGGCGTGGTGCTTGACTTTCTTGACCGCTCCACCACCATAACTTAAATTTTTTGCCTTTTTTCTCATGATGACTCACAATCAAATAGCCTTTTAAATAAGGATCAAAGGTAATAGAACGAATACCACCTTTGTCTAAATCTAAATAGATTGGAGTCTTTTTAAAATCTGGACGTGCATCCTGTTCAAAAACTGCTTTAGGATTTTTCAGTACCAATAAAACCGCTTTTTTATTTATAACAGGACTACGTAACCCAATCAGTAAACGCTTTTTATGTTGATCAAAACTGAGGCCTTCAATATTAAAACCACCGTCTTGTTTGACATCGCGTGCCTTGCCAGCTGTTTTTAATGCATCATTCAGCTTGGTCATCTCTTTACGCAAATGATTCACAACCGTTACATCACGAACACCTAAACCATCGACTTTAAAGCGCACCAATTTTTCACGTGCTTTAGAGCGCTTACCATTATGGGTTCGAGAGTGAGACGTGATGACATAAATAAAGCCTTGCTCATCCTGTGCGACCCCTTCAAGATCCGCTAAAACGCCTAAACTCCCTTTTCCAGAAAGAACCGAAAAAAATGCGTGTGATTGTAAAGGCTGAACGGAGGCGACCAAAGCGTCATCCAAAGCCATCAGGCTAATAGGATTCTGCTGCTCATCCTCAACCACTAAAATACGAGCATCAAATAATTGCACGATCCCTGATGGCTCATAAACAGCACTACATGGCTGTCGTTCAACAAAAACACCTTTATCACTCGTCGCAACTGCATAAGGCATAAACCCTGCAATCATCAATCCCATAACAAAAATAAAGAGATTCATGACTGATTTGATTCCCAAGGCATCGTACTGTTTTCAACGAGAACAGCACCCAATAAAATAACACTCAACACCAAACCAACCATAAACACATTATAGGAAATATACAGTCTTGCATAAGCAAAATCGGCACTACGTCCAAAATGATGAAGGTGCCCAATCATATTTCGATAGATACGATTTTTATCACTTACCATCTCTTCCATGAGGTCAATATAATCCTTCTTTTGGAGCTTTGAATACTGCTCAAATACCAATAAACCAGAACGGTCAAATCGAAAATCATCAAGAGTGTGTTCTGTTTTATCCACTAATGGTCGGGCTGCTAAGACAGCAAATATGACAGAAACGGTACACGTTAACAGAAAAACGGCAAACGGAATAATGAGCATGGGCATAATAACTAAAAAATGTGAACTTGCGATTAATAGAAAAGAGACCATTAACCCATTCAAAGAGATCATAATATTGGCTTTTGTTGCTGCTAAAGTAATCATATCCAGTTGAGCACGATACGAGTTCCGAAATAAAGATTCAATGCCTCGAACACTTCCTAACTGAGACTTTTTATTTTTTTTAGCGGATGTTTTACGCTTTTTAACACCATTTTTTTTAGCACTCTCTATTTGAGTGCTACTCTCTTTTTGAGCTGCTTGAATCATACCTGTTTCAACTTCCATCACTATACCTACCTCTTCTCTTCTACAATCATCTCCCCCCTAAAGATTTGCAACATTATTTACATCAAACGACTTAAAGAGACCTTTGCACGAAAGGATGCACAGATAAAAAAGGCTGAAATATGCCTGATTTTTGTTGAAAATCTTGCAAATAGCTCGCTATTCCCTGCAATTTTCGCCTCAATCAGTCATATTTCATCTCTTTTTTCTCTTGCGCCCCTCCCGTGCAAAGGTCTCTTAAAAAAAACACTTACTCGGTATTTGTTTTCACATCCCAAAGTTTCTCTAATGCATAGTGCGCACGAGCGCCTTCGGTCATCACATGTACAATCGTATTTCCTAAATCAATCAAAACCCAATCAGGCTGAGGTCCTGCTTCCACGCCCATCGGAGGCTCTCCTAGGTCTTTAAAGGCTTGCGCCACAAAGTTTCCACTGGACTTTACATGAGTGGTTGACGTCCCCGTTGCGACAATCATTATATCAGCAAAACTGCTTACTTTCGAGATATCAATTACTTGAATATCACGTGCTTTGGCATCTTCTAAGGTTGAGACCACTAAGTCTTCAACCGCTTTTAAATCCATACTCATACTGTTATATTCTCTTCTTTAAAGGATCTTTATACAAACCCTGTTGTTCAATAAAATTTGTCACAGAAGGCGGCAATAAATATTCAACCGAATCCCCACGCTGAAGATGCTCTTTAATATTTGTAGAGCTTATATCCAGCTGGGTGACCGCCACGTCAACAATTTGTCCATTTTGTTTAGTTAATTGATCCACATGATGCGCTTGATAAATAACTCCAGACTCACTGTCCACTGGCACAGGCTCACCAGGGCGATGCATCACAGCAATATTCGCCAAATCTAAAATACGCTCCCAATCATGCCAGGTATGAAACTTTGCAAACGCATCTGTCCCCATCATCAAAACTAAGCTGTCCTGCTGAAAGTGCTGTTTTAATGCCAGCAAAGTGTGCACCATATAAGAGGGGCCTGGTTGTTCCATCTCAAACGTATCAAGCTCAAACGCATCTTGATAGCGAATCGCCGCCGCAATCATTTCACAACGCAGTTTTCCATTGGCTTGTGGTTGCTCACGATGCACGGGTTTATAGCA
>JALSJT010000151.1 GCA_026989175.1 Thiomicrorhabdus sp.
TTAATTTACTGCCCGAAAACTTTAAAGCCGATGAGATAAAACTGGTCATCAGCGACATGGATTCCACCCTAATTTCAATCGAATGTGTCGATGAAATTGCCGACTTCATTAATGTTAAAGCCGAAGTATCTGCCATAACCGAAGCTGCTATGCGAGGCGAACTGGACTTTGAAGGCTCTTTAATTCAACGCGTCAATCTCCTTACCGGACTGGATACCAGCGCACTGCAACAGGTTTTTGATGAACGCCTAACCTTAAACCCCGGTGCAGAAGCGTGGATTAAGGGTCTTAAAGACAAAAACATCTCCTTTGCCTTAGTCTCAGGCGGGTTTACCTTTTTTACCGAACGACTCAAAGAACAACTGAAGCTAGACTATAGTCGCGCCAATGTTCTGGGCGAAGCCGATGGAAAACTGACGGGGAAAGTAATGGGCGACATTATCGGCGCACAAGCCAAAGCCGACTTTCTACACGAACTCTGCCAAACGCTCAATATTCAACCCCACCAAGTGATTGCCGTCGGCGATGGTGCCAACGATTTATTGATGATGAAAGAAGCTGGGCTTAGCATCGCCTATCACGCCAAACCTGCGGTACAAAAAGAGGCCTTAACGGCATTGAATTATCGTGGATTAGATGCGATTTTAGATTTTTTGGCGTAAATCACTCGATTGCTTAAAAGATCAGGGGGGAGAAAAATTGAATTAAAATTTTTCTCCCCCCCCCTTGCCTACCTATTTACACATCCGATTCCGAATCAAAATGCAGTGCAATTAGGGTTCTTAATACCTCTAATACCTCCTCTTCATCACTCAATGACTCCACAATAGAGTGCACACAAGCGTTGTAAGGGTCAAACCCTTGTGAGATCAGTTTTGCCGCATAGATAAGCAGACGTGTCGAGACCGCTTCTTGAATATCGCTGTCTTTTAAGCGACGGATCTCTTGGGCGATATTAACCAGTTTTTGGGCGATCTCATCACTCACTTCGCCCTCTTTGATGATGATTTGACTTTCAATCTCGGCATTGGGGTAGTCAAAACTGAGTGCGATAAACCGTTGTTTGGTGCTAGGTTTCATCCCTTTTAATACATTTTGATAGCCGGGGTTATAAGAGACGACCAACATAAAATCGGGATGGGCTTCAATCAACTCACCCGTTCGATCAATCGGAAGAACACGGCGGTAATCGGCCAAAGAGTGCAATACCACGGTGGTGTCTTTTCGGGCTTCGATAATTTCATCTAAATAACAAATACCGCCCTCTCGCACGGCTTTGGTTAAGGGGCCATCTTGCCAGTAAGTTCCCTCTTCATTAATGAGATGGCGACCAATCAAATCGGCGGCACTGAGATCATCATGACAAACCACGGTGTGCACTTTTCGGCCGAGCTTATCGCCCATAAATTCAATAAAACGGGTTTTACCACAGCCCGTTGGCCCTTTGATTAAGATGGGCAGCTTCATATTGGCGGCGGCTTCAAACAACTCTATTTCGTTGGATTGGGCAAAGTAAGTGGCTTGCGACATAATATTCAAGAACTCCTAAATCGTTAAATTCATATAAATTTCGGGCAGGACTTTCGGAAGTTTTTTGCTGTCTCGAATCACCACATAACTGTTTTTACCAAACAGGTACGACAGGTAATCTTTTGCTTCCAAGTCAATGGTGACACAAAAAGGCGTAATGCCTAGTTTTTTGGCCTCTTCAATGGCTTTTTTGGTGTCTTCTATGCCATAACGTCCATCATAACGATCGACATCATTGGGCTTGCCATCGCTGATAATTAACAGCAGTTTATTGGCGGTTTGTTGTTTGT
>JALSJT010000152.1 GCA_026989175.1 Thiomicrorhabdus sp.
GTCAAAGAGTAGACCAGCGATATTTAAATCAAACTGTGTATCGAGTTCTCGAATACAAGTGGGGCTGGTGACGTTAATCTCGGTGATGTAATCGCCAATGACATCCAGTCCGACAAAATAAAGCCCTTTGGCTTGGAGTGTGGGGGCGATCTGTTGGCAGAGCCAGCGTTCTCGTTCGGTAATTTTCATACCAACGCCCGTGCCACCTGCGGCGATATTGCCTCGGGTTTCGCCTTGCGCTGGAATGCGGGCGAGGGTGTAGTCGATGGGGTCGCCATTAATCAGTAAAATGCGTTTGTCGCCCTCTTTTATTTCGGGCAGATAGCGTTGCGCCATAATGTGATGTTTGCCGTGGTCGGTCATGGTTTCAATGATGACGCTGATATTGGGATCGTCCTGTTTGACGCGAAAAATAGAGGCGCCGCCCATCGCATCCAGTGGTTTTAAGATGGTATCAAGGTGATCTTGAATAAAGGTTTTGAGCTGGGTAGGGTTGGCCGATACCAGCGTGGGTGGAATGCACTCGGGAAACCAGCTGGCAAACAGTTTTTCGTTGGCATCTCTTAGGCTTTGCGGCTTATTAACCACCAGTACGCCTTGCGCTTCGGCGAGTTCAAGCATGTGGGTGCTGTAAAGATAGTCGTTGGTAAACGGCGGGTCTTGGCGAATTAAAATGATGTCCAGTTCACTCAGTGCCAGATTATGTGAGCCACCAAAACCATAATATTGTGACTCTCTGGCTCTATCCCACACTTTAAGCTCGCTGACTTGCGAAAACGGTTGACCATTTTTAAGGTAGAGGTCTTCGGGTTGCATGTAAAACAGTTTATGCCCGCGACGTTGCGCTTCTAATAACATGGCGAATGAGCTGTCTTTATGCGGTTTGATATGTTGGATGGGATCCATCACAATGCCGACGTTGAGCATAATTGTTTTCCTTTTTTAAATATACCCGTAACCATTAAGATCAGTTCTTAAGTTCGTTAGTTCAAGGCAGAAAATGTGAGTTTACAAGTGTAAATGACCATTTTTGAACGTAGAAATAGCGAATTTAAGAACTGATATTAATGGTTACCCGAAGTGACCATCAATGCGTTTTTGTATTAGCATGGGGGCGAAGGTGATGACAAATACGCCGTAAGCACCGATCCAGAAGAGCTGTGAAAAGCTGATCCAGCTGCTGTAATGTTCAGGCCAAAGCATGGGGAACAGTACACGAATAACGGTGGCGATTAAAATAAGCGTGAGCAAAAAAGTATGGAACCTTGGTGGCTGATTGACATTACGCCCCGTATGCCCAAGGGTAACGCGGGTCATCATACCTAAGGTAATGAGTCCAATGGCGCCGACAGCGAGGGTATGAATCGCAAGGCTTTGTAGGGGGGGGAAGAAAAAGGTGAGTGCAAACAGTAAAAAGCCAATTTGAATAGCAACCATACCTAAATAGAGACTCCAAAGCATCGATTTTTGCCAGATGCCTGCGGTATGCCAATTAAACAGTCGAATACCACCGACCACAACAAGTGCGGAGGCAAACAGGGCGGTGAGTAGCGGGGTATTTAAAAAGACTTCAGAAATGGCGAGCAGTAAAAACAGCACTAAACTACTGTGATCAATCCATTTGGGGTTTTTAAGAGAGACTTTTTCATCGACCCCGCGTTCAATAAAGAAAGGAATCACACGGCGCGCCATGGTTAAAATAATGGCAAGGATAATAAAAAATCCGCCGTAAATACCCCATGTCGTACCTTGCTCTAGCACACCAAACAGTCCTAAATAGAAGAGCAAATTAAGGATACCCATTAACACGACTTTGACTAGTAACCCAATTTGATTCCACTGTTTAGACAGAAAAATAGGGCGGGCAAATGCCAAGGCAAAGTAGAGGTTAAAGGCAAGGTCAAGTACCGCTGAGATGACAAGCAGTGTTTGCGTCATTTCAGGTATAAATGGCAGCAGTAGCCAGCCGATTCGAGCGCCAAGCCAAAGTGAAAACAGTAAAAAGAGGGGGCGACCAGAAGGGGTATCAATGTTGGTCCAGTTTTTAACGGCGGTGAGCAAGAAGCCCGTGACGATCGCCATGGAAAAACCAAAAATCATTTGATGGGTGTGCCAGAGGACGATACTAAGAGAGGAGTCAGCAAGCGAAAGTGTGCCTTGCAGGAGCAGATACCAGATGAGCATACTCAACATCGCCAGCACGCCCGCCCCTAAAAAGAAGGGGCGAAAACCGAGGTTAAACAGGGAGAAATTAGGAGGCACTTTTTTGTGTTGATCTAAGTTTAATACCGTCATAAGAGGGCTCCTAATTTGAATGGTTACGATGAGATTAAATATCGTCTAAGCTCGGTAATTCTTTCTTGGCTTCTGCAATTTCACGTGCCGCCGCCAACAGTGCCAAGCGTGCGACTACGCCATAGGCGTAAAAACGGTTAGGACTGGCATCGGGGGTTTGGCTGCTGTCGGGCATGACGCAGGACTCTTCAAATGAGAGCGGCTCAAAATGCATTCCCGGTGAATTCAAATTATCGGTTGCCGTTTTGCCGGTGTGCACTCGGTAGAATCCACCGACGACGTGACTGCCGATCATATAGACCACAGGTTCTGCGACCGCACCCTCGATCTGCTCGTAAGTGTAAACACCCTCTTGCACCAACATCTGTTCAACCTGTAAGCCCTCTTTTACCGAGGACATTTTATTACGCTGTTTACGGTTAAGGCTTAAGATATCTTCGGGACTGTTAACGGACATGATCGCCATGCCATAGGTGCCACTGTCTGATTTTACGATGACAAAAGGCGTGCAACTGATATCGTGAGTTTGGTAGTACTGTTTGGTGTCGTCTAATACTCGGTTAACCGTTTCGGCTAACTCTTCTAACCCCGTACGCTCTTTAAAGTTAATCGGACCACAGGCGATAGAGGTGGGGTTAATCAACCATGGATCAATGTCGATCAGTTTGGCAAAGGCGTGTGATACATCGGAGTAGTGCATAAAGTGTTCGGTCTTAAAACGATCTGCCCAGCCCAGTTCCATCGGGGGGAGCAAAATTTGTTCAATGCCTTCCAAAATTTCAGGGCGACCGCCCGACAGATCGTTATTGAGCAGTACGGCGCAAGGAAAGAAGTTTGTTACCCCGACACGGTTGTTTTCACGAATGAGAGGCTCTAACGTAATTTGATTGCCAGAGGGGAGATCAATCGGGGTTGGCTCATTTAAATCGGCAATAAGTGAACCAAATCGCACTTCATACCCTGCGGTCTCTAAAATGGTTTGCAGCGCAAACAGGTTCTCTAGATAGAAGGTATTACGGGTATGGTTTTCAGGAATAATTAAGACGCCATCCGCCACAGGGCAGGCTTGGGTAATCACGGTTTGCGCGGCATGAACCGCTAAAGAGCGTAAGTCTGGGTGTAGGTTATTAAAGCCCGCTGGAAACAGGTTGGTGTCGACGGGTGCAAGTTTATAGCCTGCATTGCGTAAATCTACCGAACAATAAAAGGGGGCAGGGGTGTTTTTAAACTGCTTTCGAAACCAAGCTTCAATCTCCATCCGATTGTCTAAAAGGTGTTGCTCTAACTCCAATAAAGGCCCTTTTAAAGCCGTTTTTAGATGGGGAACTTGGCTGGTTGACGGCATGGCGTATTCTCTTGGTATTGTAAAAGCGTCTATTATAATCTCTAATGTTGAGTGATAGATGCAAAAAAAGGGCAATAATGCCCTTTTTTATAAAACACCTACCTCTATTGTGCCTTTAAAAATCAAGTCGCACACCGACTCCAATGAGTTCGGAATCCACTTCGGTGTCGAATCTTAAATACTCTGCATAAATGTCAATGGTATCAAAAATATCCAGTGCAAAGCCTGCGCCTGTAAATGTGTCGAGACCATCAAAGTCTCCTTTCACACCACCGGTATTGGTTTCGCTGCTGACGGAAGCAACGCCCGCTTTGGCGTAGAGTTCAAAAAACGGTCCAATCGGTAGGTAGGCCACACCAGCTAAACTAACGGCAGAGGCATCAACGCTGTTGCCATTTTTGTTGTAACTTCCTAGATCGTAATAACCCAGTTCTGCTGAGAACATCGCAACCCCCACATCCAGCAATTGGTAGCCAATAAAGGCCGCTGGTACCGTGTCATCATCACTTAAAATGTTTGCATCAATACTGGACTTATACACCCCTGCACCAATGTATAAACCATCCGCACTGGCGGTTGAGGTGGATAGCGCCAGTGAGGCGGCTAAGCCGATACCCATTAGGGATTTTAGTAAATTTTTCATGACTTTTTTAAACTCTTAGACGATTTTTGAAGAGGTAAGTTTATTACAAAGTAGGGGGGAAGAAAAGGTTTTCTAAAAATCCCCCCAAAGTGATTGCAAGATGGCAATCACCGCAGGTCCAGCGGTTTCGGTGCGTAAAATTCTAGGGCCGAGTTGAATGGGGGTGAGACCTGCTTGCTTGGCGTGTTGTACTTCGGTTTCAGTCAGTCCGCCTTCGGGACCGATCAGCAGTTGGATGGGGGGGGAGAAATTTGGGTATTCAAGGGTTTTTAGGGTGTGCGGTGCATAAGGGTCTAATACCAAGCCAAATAGGGGGGAAGACTTTTGAGCGGTCTCTTGCAACCAATCTGCATAGGTTTGAATGGGGTGTATGGTTGGAACAGTGGTGCGCCCACTCTGTTCACAGGCGTTAATCGCAATGCTTTGCCACTGTTGTTGGCGTTTTTCAAATTTGTCGTGGGTGAGTTTAACATCACAGTGTTCGGTCAAAATCGGTTGAATATGGGTGACGCCCAGCTCCACCGCTTTTTGAATGCTGTAGTCCATGCGATCGCCTTTGGAGATGGCTTGCACTAAGGTAATATCAAGAGGAGATTCCGTTTGCGGTTGGCTTACGGTTTCAATGTGAAAATCGGCACTGCGCCGACTGGTAACGATGAGTTTGCCCGTGGCAAGTAAGCCTTTGCCATTAAAGGCTTCAATAGCAAAGTTGTTTTTTAAACGCAGTACCGTTAATGCATAGTGCGCTTGTTCTTTGGGCAGAGAAAGGGTTTGATTGGCTTGGTAGTCGCCCTCTAAATAGAGTCGTGAAATACGCATAAAATTTTTCTCCCCCCCTCGCACGCTACCTATTTAAACGTCAGTGCCTTGGTAATTTCTAACGTCGGTTCAACACTATTCATGCTATAAAAATGAATCCCCGGTGCGCCGGCATCCAGTAGCTTTTGGGACAGCTCCAAGACAAAGTCTTTTCCAAAGGCCAGTAGGCTTTCGGTATCGTCCTCATAGCTTTCTAAACGACACTTCAACCAGCGAGGTACTTCGGCGCCACAACCTTCTGAAAAACGAATCAGGTTCTCGTAGTTGGTGATGGGCATAATGCCGGGAATAATCGGGATGTCGATACCATTTCGTTCGCAGTTATCAATAAAATAACGGTAGCTGTCGAAGTTAAAAAAGTATTGGGTAATCGCCGAATCTGCCCCTTGGTCGACTTTATGTTTAAACCACTTCATGCCAATTGCACAGTTACGTGCTTGGGGATGGGTTTCAGGATAGGCGGCCACTTCTAAATGAAATTGATTGCCGCGTTGTTCTTTAATAAAGGCGACCAAGTCACTGGCGTACTTAAATTCGCCCGGATCCATCATGCCCGAAGGTAAGTCGCCACGCAGTGCCACAATACGATGAATGCCCATTGCTTGGTAGGTGTCGAGTAGCTTGGTCACGCTCTCTTTATCTGCGCCAATACAGGTGAGATGTGGTGCGGCGGCAAATTGGGTCTGTTCTTGAATGTAGCGTACGGTATCCAGTGTTCGCTCTTGCGTCGTGCCACCAGCACCGTAGGTGACGGACATATATTCTGGGTTAAGCATGCCGAGTTCTTGAATAACCGTTTTTAACTTCGCCATCCCCTTATCGGTACGGGGGGGGAAAAATTCTAAACTGAATTTTTGCGGGTGTTTTTGTTGTGACTTCATGTAGGTATCCTTTTGGAAATGGTCGATTTATAAGCCAGCGTCGGAGCGCAGTGTCGCGGCTTTATCGGTTTTTTCCCACGTAAATTCAGGCAGTTCTCTGCCAAAATGACCATAAGCGGCGGTTTTTTGATAGATCGGACGGTATAGATCCAGCATGGCAATCAATCCTTTTGGGCGTAAATCAAAGTGTTCGCGTACCAGTTGTTCAATCAGGCTCAGTGCTACTTTTTCAGTGCCGAATGTCTCTAAGCTAATCGAGGTCGGTTCGGCGACGCCAATGGCGTATGAAATTTGAATCTCACACTTGTCAGCCAGTCCCGCCGCGACAATGTTTTTCGCCACGTAACGTCCTGCGTAAGCGGCAGAACGATCCACTTTAGAAGGGTCTTTGCCAGAAAATGCCCCACCACCGTGACGCGCCATGCCACCGTAAGTATCCACAATGATTTTACGCCCCGTTAACCCTGCATCGCCCACAGGCCCTCCAATCACAAAACGCCCCGTTGGGTTTATGTGAAACAGCGTGTCGTTATGCAACCACGCTTCAGGTAAAACGGGTTTAATAATCTCCTCCATCACCGCCTCTCGCAGGGTCTCGTTGGACACCTCTGGGTTGTGCTGGGTCGAGAGAACCACCGCATCAATCGCCACGGGTTGACCGTCTTCGTAACGCAAGGTTATTTGGCTTTTGGCATCGGGGCGCAACCAGTCCAGTTGCCCCGATTTACGCATCTTCGCTTGTTGTTCCATTAAGCGGTGGGCATAAAAAATGGGGGCGGGCATCAACACGTCCGTTTCGTTTGAGGCGTAACCAAACATTAATCCTTGGTCACCTGCACCCTGTTCCCGTTCGGCGGAATCGTCGACGCCCATCGCAATTTCAGGCGATTGCTTTCCAATGGAAGAGAGCACCGCACAGGTATCGGCATCAAACCCTAGGTCGCCATGATTGTAACCAATCTCTTTAACCACTTTACGAACCAATTCCTCTTGGTCAACCCAAGCGCTGGTCGTAATCTCGCCCCCCAGCATCACCATGCCCGTTTTCACAAAGGTTTCACAGGCCACACGGGCGTGCGGATCTTGTTTGAGAATGGCATCCAACATCGCATCAGAAATTTGATCAGCAATTTTATCAGGATGGCCTTCGGAAACGGATTCAGAAGTAAATACAGTGGTTTTAGTCATGGTTGTGCCTCGAAGCAAATATTAGAATAACGAGGTACGGGAAATAGACGGGAACTAACGAAAGAGTAGATCCACGCTTTAGCCGTACTTTTAATGCGCCCGCAAGCTGATGTATCAAATCGGCGCTAAGCGGTCATTATGATAGAAAATGTTTTTTGGGTCAATTCTTCTTTTCTGCGCTATCAAAAATAGAGTTGAGTAAGAATAAGTTCAAAAATTGAATCGCATAGCGTTACCGTGTAAAATAGACGGCTTTTTTATTCTTTAGAAGAGTGTTATGACTGAAACAGCAAACCCCATTGTGGGCGTTATTATGGGGTCAAAATCCGATTGGCCAACGATGCAGCATGCGGTCGAGATGTTAGCACGTTTTGGCGTGCCACATGAAGTAAAAGTGGTGTCGGCGCATCGCACGCCTGATTTAATGTTTGAGTATGCGGAACAAGCGGAAGCACGCGGTTTGCAAGTGATTATTGCAGGCGCAGGTGGTGCGGCGCATCTACCGGGTATGGTGGCGGCTAAAACCGTGGTGCCTGTTTTGGGTGTGCCGGTTCAGTCACGTGCGTTAAGCGGTAACGACTCTCTATTGTCTATTGTGCAGATGCCGGGTGGCATTCCTGTCGGTACCTTGGCGATTGGCGATGCGGGGGCGAAAAATGCTGGTATTTTAGCGGCTCAAATTGTGGGTACAGGTATTCCCGAGATTCGTGAAGCAGTGAAAGCCTTTCGTACCGAGCAGACACAAACGGTTTTAGCGGGCGGCGATCCACGCGATTAACTCTTTTTTTATTGATGCACCTCCGTGCACAGAGCGGTAAATTTCCATGGCAAATGTAGCAAACAAAATTGGCGTACTCGGTGCGGGACAGCTCGGTCGAATGTTGGCACAGTCGGGTGCGCCATTGGGCAAAGAATTTGGCTTTTATGGTGTAAGCGAGAATGAACCCGCGGCACAGTTAGGACATGCTTTTTTTGCTTCTAAAGAGACGAAGAGCTTGGGCGATTTGGTCACATTTTCTGATGTGATCACCTATGAAAGTGAAAACACCGATGTGGCGTTGGTGCGAGAAATTGCAAAAACCACGCCCGTGTATCCTGCGGAAAAATCGTTATATATGTCGCAACACCGTGGTCGTGAAAAGGGGCTGTTTGATCAACTGAATATTCCTTGCGCCCCTTACCAAATAGTGGATTCACTCGAAAGTTTGCAACAGGCGGTCGAGGAAATTGGTCTACCTGCTGTGCTGAAAACCACCACCGAAGGCTATGATGGCAAAGGGCAGTTTGTTTTAAAAGAGAGCACTCAAATTGAACAAGCTTGGGCGGAGATTGGTGGAAAAGAGTTGGTGCTGGAAGGGTTTATTGATTTTCAACGTGAGCTTTCGATGATTGCTGTGCGTAATGCCAATAACGAACACGTCTACTATCCACTGGTTCAGAATGTGCACCATGAGGGTATTTTACGTTACACCATCGCCCCAGCCAGACAAGTCTCTGAAGCATTGCAACAACAAGCCGAAGGTTATATGCAAGGTTTGTTGGATGCGTTAGATCATGTGGGCGTGTTAACCCTAGAGCTGTTTGACACCTTAGATGGCTTAGTCGCCAACGAGATGGCGCCACGTGTACATAACTCTGGGCACTGGACACAAGATGGTGCCGTGACCGATCAGTTTGAAAACCACGTGCGAGCCATTACAGGAATGCCTTTGGGTGATACTTCGGTTTGTCAGCCATTAGCCGCCATGATTAATATCATTGGCAAAACAGGACCCGTAGAGAAAGTGCAGAACATGCCAAATGTTTTTTTGCACCTCTACGGCAAAGAAGAGCGACCCAATCGCAAGCTTGGTCATATTAATATTGTGGCTGACAGCGAAGAAGCGCTGTTTGAAACCTTTAAAGCGTTGTCTGATTTTTTACCATAACCCTTCTCAATCCACATACCTAATCATGGGTTTAGTGGACGTTTAACTCCTTTCTACTCACTTTATAGCTCTTTGTTAGAGCACCGTCACGATGATTTCTCTGAATCGCGTGATGTTATTTGTCGTCCTTAAAAAGACCTCTATTTTTTTCATTAACGCCTTAATTACGCGCTTTCCTTGTCTATTTTTAGAAGTGTGCGTCTCTTTGCGCGTCAGTTTTTTCTATTTTTTTATAAAAAGTATTTGACCCAAGGTCTTTTTGGGAATAAAATCCCAATCAAGAAGTTAAGAAATACTTTAAATTTATTTAAATATGAGGAAAACCCCATGAAAAATTCAATGAAATTAAGCGCAATTGCTTCCGCTATGGCACTCACTCTTGGTCTTACGGCTTGTGGCGGAGGAGGTGGTACCTCTTCTGTCGCTGCACTTGACAGCACTCTGCCTGTTTCTTCTGGAACCATTACAGGTTTTGGAAGTGTTTATGTAAATGGTGTGAAATTTGATACTGAGAATGCTTCATTTGATATCGAAGGGAGTACAGGAACTCAAGCGGATTTAGCGATCGGTATGGTGGTTCAGGTAAACGGTGTTATTAACCCTGATGGGGTAACGGGTACTGCAACAAATATTGTATTTGATGATCAGTTGCAAGGTCCTGTTGCTGATTTTACCCCTTCAGCAGATAATTTAACCGCAACGTTTACCGTATTAGGCGTACCGGTTGAAATTGACAGTAAAACAACCTATTTTGATCCTGATAATGGCGGAATTACATTTGATACTATTCAGAATGGCGATATTGTTGAATTGAGTGGACTCTTTAGAGGAGACACACTGGTTGCGGATCGTATTGAACGAAAAACAGAAACTCAGGTTGAGTTTAAAGGCAATATTACCGGTTTAAATAATAGTCAATTTACGTTAAGAGGTATTTCAGTGGATGCCAGTACCGCAAGATTAGACGATCTACCGAACGGACTGGTTGAAGGGGCGTATGTTGAAGTCGAAGGTGCCTATGATGGAACACAAATTATAGCAACTAAAGTTGAGTCTGAAGAGTTTGAGTACGGCGATAACAATGAGTTTGAGATGGAAGGGTATGTGACCAACCTTAATGGCAGTCGTTTTGAAATGAATGGCATTGTTGTTGACTTCAGTCGTGCAGAGATGGAACCTCGTCGTTTGCAGGTTGCGAATAACTTGCAAGTTGAAGTAGAAGGGCGCTTTAGCAATGGTGTAATGATTGCCGAAGAGATTAAGATGCGTGGTGGAGATGCTGAAGTTTCAGGCTTTATTTCAAGAGTTGATGTCGCCAATAATCTATTTGAAGTAGAGATTAATGGCACTGTGATTGTGATTCATACTGGCATGGAGACGGAGTTTGAAGATGACTATGATCGTGGAATTTACTCGTTCCGTCTTGCGGATTTAGGTCAAAATGACTTTGTTGAAGTGGAAGGCTACTTAAATGATGATGGCTCTCTGTTTGCGGTTGAAGTGGAAGTTACCTCACCGGATGAGATTGAAGTTCAGAGTGTTGTGGATGCGATTGCTGCTGATAAAATTACGGTACTAGGGGTTGATTTCTCTATTGATGTGAATAATACAATATTTGAAGGTACTAGCGATAACCCCTTAACGCAAGTGGAATTTGAAAATGCGATTATCACAGGGCAAACCTGGGTAAAAGTGAAAGATACGAACCGAGACGGTACGGCAGATAAAATTGAGTTAGAGGACTGATTTTGTTTAAAGTATTGACAACGGCTTAATTTGGGAATAAAGCCCCATTTCAAGAGTTGGTTGTTTTACTTACTGGCTCTTAATTACTTGATGAGACCTTTGCATGAGAGGGACGCGAGAGAAAAAAGAGATAAAATTTGACTGATTGAGGCGAAGGTCGCAGGGAATAGCTCGCTATTCACAAGATTTTCAACAAGGATCAGGCATATTTTAGCCTTTTTTATCCGTGTATCCTCTCGTGCAAAGGTCTCTTGATATTTAAAAGGACGATTCAAATGAAAAAATCTCTAAAATTAACTACGCTTTCTTCAGCAGTAGTCTTAGCGTTAGGACTTACCACCAGTTTTGCATCACTTGCTTCTTCAGATGATGACGATTATAAAAAGCAAACCGCTTGTTTTGATACCTCTTATGCCGGCATGGTGATGAGTGCGGTTCGTAATGGTGATTTTGTTGAAGTAGAAGGGTATGTTGATGATAAGGGTTACTTTATTGTTTCAGAGCTTGAACATAAAAAAACTTCTAAGAAAAAAGTTGAGTTGAAAGGTTTTGCTACTGACTTAATGGGCGATACCTTTAGCGTGAATGGTGTTTCCATTGATGCCAGCAATGCGAAGTTTAAAGACTTTTCAAAAGGGCTGTATGAAGGCGATTATGTTGAAGTAAAAGGCTATTTTGACGGTTCTCAAATGATGGCGAAGAAAGTAGAGTCTGAGGAGTTTGAGTATGGCGATAAAAAAGAATTTGAACTGAAAGGGTATGTTTCGGATTACGTTGATAATGGTAGTTTTAAAGTCAATGGCATTCCTGTAAACGCGAGTAATGCAAAAATGGAAGCGCCTAAGTTTAAGGCGCCAGAAAATGCCTACGTGAAAGTGGAAGGGCATTTTGTCAATGGTGTTTTAGTGATTGAAAAAATGGATGTTCAGAGAAATGATGTTGAAATTTCAGCTCCGATTACCAGCATCAATATGATGGAGTATTCGTTTGAAGTAACGCCTTATGACGGGCAAGCGCCTATTGTGATCTATACGGATTCGACTACCAAGTTTGAAAGCGAGTCGTATGATGATTACGCATTTAAGATGGAAAACTTACGTGTTGGTGATTTTGTAGAAGTAGACGGTTATCGTAATGATGATGGTGCGATTTTTGCAAAAGAAGTTGAGATGACTTATGACTATGAAGTTGAAGTTCAAGGCATGGTTGAACACTTTTATAACAATAAGATAACGGTGTTAGGCGTTGACTTTTTTGTGGATGGTTATACTCGATTTGAAGATGACCAAGACAACTACTTGAGCCAATCTCAGTTTGAAAGCATGATCAATGTTGGGCAAACATGGATTGAAGTAGAAGACGAAAACCGAGATGGTATTGCCGATAAAATTGAGATTAAATATTATTAATTTCGAATTTTTTATTTATACCATTTAGTCTTCACCCGCTTAGGTCTTCCTAAGCGGGTTTTTTTATGCCTATTTAACGAGTGAACAGAGCTGTAAAGTCAGCTCAGAAGGCAGTACAGCGGTACGGTTTTTTTGTGCCACTTGATCGCCTGCATGGGCGTGTAAACTCACACCTA
>JALSJT010000153.1 GCA_026989175.1 Thiomicrorhabdus sp.
TATTCATAATGTTTACTCTTTCTTCCATTTAAAAAATAATATTAATACGATTACCCTCACCCTTAAATAGGTATTTTAGCTTATTTAAAAGAAAGGTTCCATATACGATTTACATCATCTCTTGAGGGTCCACATCCAAGCTCCATCGTACTTTACGTGCCAACGGACTTTTATAGATATGAGGCAGCATTTCAGTCATTAATTGATGCAACACCTGTCGTTTGGTTGCTTGAACTAATAACTGAAAACGATAACGTCCTTGACGGCGTAGCATCGGTGCGGACACAGGTCCCCAGAACTCAATTTGGGTTTTATTATCCTGTATTTTACTCAGACTGTGGTCGTTTTTTTGTAGATTTAATTCCAAGCCCGCTTTTAAAGATTGTAGAAAGTCCATGGCATCTTGCGCATTGCCTGCTTCCGCTCGAATAAGTAGTTGATAACAGAAGGGAGGTAAATTTGCAGCCATCCGCTCTTGTAGTGATTTTTGCGCAAAACCATCATACCCTTGTGTAATCAAAGTGGTAAACAAAGGGTGCTCTGGCTGATGGGTTTGAATTAAAACCTCCCCTTTTTTTTCCGCCCGTCCAGCTCGTCCAGCAACTTGCATAATGAGCTGTGCCATCCGCTCGGGTGCTCGATAGTCGGCACTAAATAGCCCTTGGTCAATGTCTAAAATACCCACTAACGTGACATTAGGGAAGTGATGCCCTTTTGCCAACATTTGCGTACCAATTAAAATATCGGCTTCGCCTCGTTGCGCGATGCCGGTTAGTTCGGCCATTTGACCTTTTCGGCGCGTGGTATCTCGGTCAATTCGTAAGACGGAATAGTCTGGGAACCAGTTCTGAATGGCTTCCTGTAACCGTTCCGTCCCTTGCCCGACATGCACAAAAGATTCTTGCTGTTCACAACTTGGACAAGCACTTGGTTCAGCATGCTGTTCTCCGCAATGATGGCACAGTAAATAGTGGTGCGCTTGTCCAGAGTGTAACGTCATATTGGCATCACAACTGGGGCAACTGGCCTGCCAACCACATTCATGACACATTAAGATGGGCGCAAAACCACGACGATTTAAAAACAGTAAAATTTGCCCCCCCTGTTCCAAACGGCTTTGCATCGCGAGTTTAAGTGGGCGAGAAACGCCTTCTTGAATTTTCTCCCCCCGTATATCCAATAATTTTATGCTGGGTAAACTCGCTTTGCCTGCGCGCTGTTTCAATTGTAAATGCTGATAACGCCCCTCATTCACATTATGCAAGCTCTCAAATGAGGGCGTTGCGGAGCCTAGAACCACGGGGATTTTTTCTTGATAGGCACGTTGCACCATGACGTCTCGGGCAGAGTAGCGAAAGCCCTCTTGCTGTTTATAAGAGAGATCATGCTCTTCATCAATAATGCATAAGCCTAAATTCTGAAAGGGCGCAAACACCGCAGAACGCGTACCCAACAACACCTTAACTTGCCCTGTTCGTACTAAGTGCCAAGCGCAATGCCGTTCTGAATCGTTTAAGCCAGAGTGCAAACTGGCAACCTGCGTTTGCAGTTGCGCTTCAAATCGCGCCACCATTTGTGGGGTTAAGCCAATTTCAGGCACTAAGACCAAGGCTTGCTTTCCTTGGGCGATTGCGGCTTCAATTATCCCTAAATACACTTCGGTTTTGCCACTGCCGGTAATGCCTTGCAGCAAAAAAGCTTCAAACGATTTTTGGTTCTGCAAACCGCTGACCACTCGATCAACGGCCTGTTGCTGTGCTTCATTTAAACGATGATTCGGGGGGGGAAGAAATTTAGAAGATCGTAAGCAACTGCCCTCTCTCTCTTCAATCCAACCGATTTGAATCAGTTTTTTTAAAGCGGGTCGCCAGCCTTGCAATGACTCTGATAGATCACTCGCGCATAACAAGTGCTGTCCCGATAAACGCGCCTGCATAAAAAACTCAAACAGTTCATGTTGCCGAGAGGCATTTTTTGCCAAATTTTCAACCGAGGATTGCTGCCCCAAATCGGTTAACGACCAATAGGCGTTGCCTTTTACACGGGCAGCCTCTCCCAACCTCAATCGTTTGGGCAGTACCGCCGCAATCACCTCGCCAATGGGTTCATGATAATACTGGCTCGCCCAGCGAAACAAGCTCAATTGAGTTTCTGTAAACAGTGGTTCTGTATCAATCACCTCCTCAATGGGCTTAATTTTGATGCGTTCAAAATCGGACGTATCGCTCAACCCCATCACCAAACCGACCATTTTCTTATTGCGAAACGGCACCCAAACACGACCGCCCACAACAGGAAGTCGATCGGATTCAATCGAACAATAATCTAGGGGGGATAAAAAAGGCCCAGGAACGGCAACTTTAATAATGGATGATTGATGCAAGGTAAATTTATTCACTCTTATTTATATATTTATATAAGGGGGGGGAGAAATTTTTTTAAATCTATTTAAAACACGTTAAAATAGCGGGCTTTATCGCCTAAAATCAGAAACAAAACATGCTGTTATCGCCCACGACACTCTTAACCTATTTTATACGCCATCAAAACCACCTACAAAACCAAATCGGTCATGTCGTGGCATGGGCAAGCCTAGTATTAGTCGGCATTACCGCTCTAGTGGTTATTTTACGCTATGGTTTCGACACCGGCTCCATTGCGCTGCAAGAGAGTATTATGTACGCCCATGCGTTTCTATTTATGCTGGGGATGGCTTATACCTATCAACAAGACAAGCATGTTCGGGTAGATGTATTTTATGCCCATTATTCCATCAAAAAACGTGCTTGGGTAAATTTATTAGGCACCTTATTGATGACCTTGCCGACGATGGCTTTTATTCTCTGGTCTGGCTGGGATTATGTCGCCATCAGCTGGCAAATTAAAGAGACCTCTGCGGAATCCGCTGGCATCGCTTATTTATATTTGTTAAAAAGTTTAATTCTGATTATGGCGATTTTAGTGATCGCTCAAGCCCTTTCAATTGCCGCGCAATCTTGGTTAACGATTACCAACCACAACGATAATCTTCCCCAAGAAGATGATCATCTTGAGGGCAAATTATAATGGAGTGGTTAGCACTGGTTTTATTTGCCGTTATCTTTATCGCTTTACTGATTGGTTTTCCGGTCGCACTGACCTTAGCGGGAACCTCCCTGTTATTTGCACTCATCGCCAATGCTTTCGGTGCATTCGATATGGCTTTTTTACAAAGCATTCCCAGTCGAATTTTTAGCATTATGAGCAATGAAGTTCTCATTGCGGTACCGCTGTTTATTTTTATGGGTGTGATGCTTGAAAAATCCAAAATCGCCGAAAACCTGCTGCAAACCATGGACGAAGTCATGCGTGGCATCAAAGGCGGCTTAGGCATTGCTGTGATTATTGTCGGCATGTTGCTCGCTGCCAGCACAGGGATTGTGGGCGCGACCGTGGTAACGATGGGACTGCTCGCACTGCCCACCATGCTCAAACAAGGATACTGCCCAAAAATTGCCAGCGGAACCATTTGTGCATCAGGAACGCTCGGACAAATTATCCCCCCCTCGATTGTTCTGATTTTGCTGGGCGATGTCCTCTCCTCGTCTTATCAGCAAGCACAATTGAATCAAGGAATTTTCTCACCCGAAGCGCTCTCCGTTGGCGACCTATTTATTGGTGCGCTACTGCCGGGTATGATTTTAGTGGTCGCCTACATGCTCTACATTTTTTACAAAGCGATGACGCGTCCAAAGCTTATCCCGAACAACATTGGTGAGCCCGTCGCTCCAGGTTTAAGCAGAAGAGTGCTTAAAAGTTTACTCCCGCCTTTGGCCTTAATTTTACTGGTACTTGGCTCTATTTTAGGTGGCTTTGCCACGCCCACCGAAGCAGCATCGTTAGGCGCTCTCGGCGCGTTATTACTGGCCACTATCAATAAACAGCTCTCATTAAAAACCTTAAATCATGTGATGCGTAACACCTTGCAAGTCACCAGCATGATCTTTTTAATTTTTATAGGCGCCGCTTTTTTTGCACTGGTCTTTAAAGGTCTTGGAGGAGATGACCTTATCACCGAACTGCTCACCGGCTTACCTGGCGGCGTGTTTACCGCAATGCTAATCGTGATGGCACTTCTATTTGTTCTAGGATTTTTCTTAGATTTTATTGAGATCACCTATGTGGTGGTTCCCGTAGTCGCCCCCGTGCTACTGATGATGGGGGTTGATCCGATTTGGCTCGGCATTATGATCGCCATTAACCTACAAACGGCATTTTTAACCCCCCCCTTTGGCTTTGCCCTGTTTTACCTAAAAGGCGTTGCCAGCAACTTAAAAACCACCGATTTATACAAAGGGGTAATTCCCTTTATTCTAATTCAGCTTAGCGTATTAGTTTTAATTGCTGTTTGGCCAGAGTTGGTAACTTGGCTACCTAGCTTGGTTTATTAAGACTAACAAAAAAATGAATCACACTGGGTCAAACCTCGTACTATCAAACACTTAAGTACCAGAGTGATACGACTTTCTACTCTTTGATACCTTTATCATTTACTGTATTATCAATATCACCGATTGATTTATAAAATATACAAGAACTCAGGTGACCTCTATCCCGCTTAAACAAGGCCTGTCTACAGCAGACATCGACTGCTCACTTCAACAAATTGCTGACCATAGCAATGATGGGTTAATCCTGCTCTCTAAAGCGCTTAAGCCGCTCTTAATCAATCAAGTTGCGCGTCAATATCTTAATGGGACTGAACTACCGAATGATCTTTTTAAAAACTTACGGATCTACACTCAAAAACGTAAAAACATTCAATTTAATTTAAAAGAGTGGGTTCAATCTAACGCCTTTTCATCCCGGCAGAATCGAGTAAAAACCGAGCTACTTTGGCTAAAATCAGCGCAACAAAAATCACTCATTCCAGTCATTTTCCAACTTTCAAACATTCATGACTCGTCCAAGCAAGCCGCGAATACACTCCTGATGATCCAAGATCAATCCTCTAAAATTGAAACTGAAGCGAAAATATGCCTCATGAAAACCAGTGGTGCGGGGCAATTTATTACCGACTCACTTGGCCTAATTACCGAGCCCAACCCAACCTTTATTCAATATACTCATCTGTCCGCAAAAAAACTTAAAAAGATGACCTATATTGATTGGCTCAAAGCACAAGTCACTTTTAAAGTCCCCTTTGATTTAGTCATGGACTCCCTTTTAAAAACTGGCAATTGGAGTGGAGAAATACAGCTAACCGCTCTTGAACAAAAAACGATGCCTGCCGTGCTTACCCTCTCCATGCTCACCGATGAAAATCGTAATATCGAACACTTTATCGGGGTCATCCAAGACCTTTCCGAAATTCATGAAGCGCATCATAAAATTGAGCAGCTCGCCTACTATGATCGCTTAACAGGCCTTGCAAATCGCACCTTAATGCACAACCAGCTCACACAGCTCTTAACCAAGCCACAGCCCAGCTACTCCGCACTGATTTTATTGGACATCGACAGCTTTAAAATCATTAACGACACCCTTGGCTATGCCATTGGCGATGAATTACTCATTTTAGTTGCACAAAAGTTGCAAGCCCTTGCACACCCAGAGGATCTTGTGGTGCGAATGGAGGGAGACGAATTTGCATTGCTCTTCCCAGAAATTAACCAAGATGCCAGCGAAGCCCTTACTCAAGCCCTTGGCTTAGCCTATAAAATACAAGATGCACTGGATGACCGCTATACCTTAGAAAACCGGTCTCTGCACTGTAGCGTTAGTGTGGGCGTTTATCTCTTTAGTGAGCCTCCACAAGAGGGCGATTCTAATGAACTGATTCGCTATGCGAATATGGCGATGCACGAAGCAAAAAACTTAGGTGGCAACCAAGTGTACCTCTTTGAAGATCGACTCTGTAGCCTCGCAAAACAGCGATTAGAGATGCTTCAAGCCTTAAACCACTCCGAACTGGATGACGAGTTTGAACTCTATTTTCAAGCCCAAATTGATGCACAAGGCCAAATTGTTTCCGCAGAGACCTTGCTTCGCTGGTTTCATCCAACCTTAGGACTGGTACCACCCAATGAGTTTATTCCTGTCGCGGAAGAGGGAAGACAAATCATTAAAATTGGGCTCTGGGTAATGCACAAAGCCTTTATTCAAGCAAAAGCTTGGCATAAAAAACATAAAGACCTGCGTGTTGCCATTAACATTAGTCCAATACAGTTCCATGAGCAGAGCTTTATTGAGCTCATTATTGGCCTGATTAAATTCACTCAAGTTAATCCAAACCACATTACGCTAGAGCTAACCGAAGGGGTGCTCATTCGTAATACCGCACTTGCCCTGCAAAAAATACAACATCTCGTGAGCCTAGGATTCCACATTTCCATTGATGACTTTGGTACCGGTTACTCCTCGCTAAGCTACCTACAAAAGCTACCCATCCATGAACTTAAAATTGATCGAAGCTTTATCCAACACATTCCAGACAATCAAGACGATGTTGCCATTGTGGATACCATCTTAAAACTGGCTCAAAATAAACAACTCACCGTGGTAGCAGAAGGAGTAGAAACCGAAAGACAGGCCAACTTTTTACGCCAACAATCCAATGAAATTCTGATGCAAGGCTACTTTTTTAGTAAACCCGTTCCTGCAAAGCAGTTTGAACAGCAATTTTTGAGCCACTCAAATAATGACCCTCAACACCGCCCACAAAGCGTCCCTTCTCCCCAAGAGAGCATCCAACCTCGAAGCCACTAAAATGAGACCTTTGCACGAAAGGGTGCTCGGATAAAAAAGTCTGAAATACGCCTGATTTTCGTTGAAAATCTTGCGAATACCTAGGCATTCCCTGTGATTTCCAACTCAATCAGCCAAACTTCATCTCTTCTCTCTCTATCGCCCCTTTCGTGCAAAGACCTCAAAATAAAACTTGCATCTTAGCATGTTTTAACCTATAATCCGCCACTTGCAGAAAATCGGCATGCGCAACCGCGAATACTTCGCATCCCGTTATGACATGATTCTGCTTTGCAGAGCCATTTGCGAACACATCAAAGAACCGCTTTATCTACTATTATTGTAACTAGGTAATCTCTTCTAATTATTCTGATGCAAAGGTGCTCTACCCAGAACCCAATATTGCCCCAGAATAACGAATCTACTCTTTCGTTTAGACTCACCCAACTAAGAATTACTTTCTTAATGGATGAGCCATCATTAAACGCATTCGAGTACAGCATTGTAAAAAACACTGTTTATATTTTTATGTTATTCATGGGCACAACGACTCTCACTATGAGAAAGGACCCAAAATGACTGTTGAAGTAACCTTCAAAGACCTAAAACTTTCCGAAGATGTATTAAAAGCCATTACCGATATCGGCTATGAAACCCCTTCGCCAATTCAAGCCCAAGCTATTCCAGCCCTACTGGATGGTCAAGATATTTTAGGCATGGCACAAACCGGAACGGGTAAAACCGCTGCGTTTGCCCTACCTGCGTTAAGCAATGCCGATTTTAAACAAAAAGATCCACAAGTATTAGTGCTGGCACCCACCCGTGAGTTAGCGATTCAAGTGGCCGAAGCCTTTCAAGGCTTTGCACACCACATGAAGGGCTTTCATGTATTACCCGTTTACGGCGGTGCAGACTATGGCACGCAAATACGTGCGCTAAAACGTGGCGTTCATGTCGTGGTTGGTACGCCTGGTCGAGTCATGGACCATATCCGCAAAGGCACCTTGAAATTAGATGGTTTAAAATTAATGGTACTGGATGAAGCCGATGAAATGCTTCGTATGGGTTTCATTGATGATGTTGAGTGGATTTTAGAGCAAACACCTAAAACGCGTCAAATTGCGTTATTTTCAGCGACCATGCCGAAAGAAGTACACCGCATTGCACAACGCTACCTGAATAACCCGACTGAAGTCATTATTAAGCAAAAAACCGCAACCGCAATGACCATCTCTCAAAAATACCTGATGGTGAGCGGTGGACATAAATTAGATGCGCTTACCCGTATTTTAGAAGCGGAAGAGAAGATTGATGGTTCGATCATTTTTGTTCGTACTAAAACTGCGACCGTTGATTTAGCGGAACGTTTAGAAGCCCGTGGTCATAGTGCCGCAGCACTAAACGGTGACATTGCACAAAACCAACGTGAACGTATTGTCGATCAACTGAAAAAAGGGAAAATCGACATTCTTGTCGCAACTGACGTGGTCGCACGTGGACTGGATGTACCGCGTATTAGCCACGTGTTTAACTACGACATTCCACAAGACAATGAGTCTTATGTTCACCGTATTGGTCGTACAGGACGTGCAGGACGTGAAGGAACGGCTATTCTATTTGTCACCCCACGTGAGCGTCGCTTATTAAGTTCCATTGAGCGCACCACCAAAAGTAAAATTCCAGAAATGCACCTGCCCTCTACGCAAGACATCAACAACAGTCGTGTTGATCGCTTTAAAGCACGTATTGTTGAAGCGATTCAACAAGATGATACCGCCTTCTATCAAGAACTCATTGAGCAACTGGAAGCCGAGCAAAATATTCCAGCAGTTGAAATTGCTGCCGCACTGGCACGTTTACTGCAAGGGGACATTCCCTTCTTTATGCCTGACAAACCGGTTCGTGAAGCGCGTTCAGAGCGCAATAGCGGTAATGAAGGACGTGGTCGTGAACGTGGTGGTAGAGAGCGCGGCGGACGTAATGAACGTGGTGGTCGAGGTGGCGATCGTAAACCTCGCCGTAATCGTTCCGAAACACCCGATGAAGGGATGACGCGTTTCCGTATTGAAGTCGGGAATCAACACGGTGTCAGACCGGGTAATATCGTTGGCTGTATTGCAAACGAAGCCGGGTTGGATAGTGAGTTTATTCGTCAGCTAAATATTGAAGATACCTTCAGTACCGTTGATTTGCCTTCTGATATGCCTAAAAATGCGCGTGATGATTTACGCAAAGCGTGGGTATGTGGTCAACAGCTCAAAATTAGTGAAGTGAAAGGCGGCGGTGCCAGTGCGCCACGTAAACGCCTCTCTCGTAACACGAACCAAAAAGGTAAGCCACAACGCGGGTAAACCTAACGTAGAGTTCCTCAAAAGGGGACTCTAAAACCTTATAAGAGACCTTTGCACGAGAAGGATACACGGATAAAAAAGGCTAAAATATGCCTAATTTTTGTTGAAAATCTTGCGAATACCTAGGTATTCCCTGCGATTTCCGCCTCAATTAGCCATATTTTATCTCTTTTTTCTCTCGCGTCCCTCTCGTGCAAAGGTCTCTATAAATTTTTTCTCCCCCCCTGCTCTTTTGAACGGTACAATGCGGTATCCGCCTTAAACACAGCCTCTTCTAAATTGCTCCCCGAATACCTCAACCCTAAACTAATGGTAAATTCCACGCCTGTTTTATCAGCCAGCTTTTGCAACTCATTTTGCAACAACCCCACTGATTTCTGGTCTTCAATAATTAAAAACGCTTCTTTTGACATGGCGTGACAACCTTATGAAATAAGGTAAGTTTATCAGTATACGCAACTTAACGTGGCTCTGCATCTGTCCTTTTTTAAATAACGCATTCATCTACCTGAACCTCTCCTTTACCTCACGCAATTTTGATATAATAGTTTGCTTTTATGTACGCCTTTACTGCTGGAACCCTCTATGCTCTGTCAAGTTTTTCCCGAACGCTATCAAGCGCAATTAGATGAAAAGACCGCTCGTTTACGCCACTTGATGCCCTCTCTTACAAACTTAACCGTATTTGCTTCCAGCCCACAACACTACCGCGCACGTACCGAATTTCGAATTTGGCATGAAGAGGATCGCTCTGATTACATTATGTTTAATCAAGAGACCAAAGAGAGGGTGATCATTAAACAGTGTCCAATGGCATCTAAAACCATTGATGAACTCATGCCACGTTTAATGGCGCACATTACCCGTACGCCCGTATTACGCCAGCGCCTTTTTCAGATTGACTTTCTCTCTACGCTCAGTGGTGAAATGCTGGTTACCCTTATTTATCGCCGCAGCATTGAAGGCGATTCAGACTGGCTAGCAGCCGCTCATCAGTTAAAAGTAGACCTACCCATTACCCATATTATTGGGCGCGCACGCAAGCAAAAAATTTGTTTAGAGCAAGACTATGTGATGGAACAGTTACAGGTGGATGGCAAAGTCTTTCACTATCAACAAATTGAGAATTCGTTTACCCAACCCAATGCCGAAGTGGCACAAAAAATGTTGCACTGGGCACGTAAAGTCTCACACCATGCGCAAGGCGACTTAATTGAACTCTATTGTGGCAACGGTCATTTCTCTATCGCTTTAGCAGAGTTTTACAATCAAGTATTGGCCACCGAAATTTCCAAAACCTCGGTCAAATCGGCACAATTCAATATTACCGCCAACCAAATTGATAACATTACTGTGGTTAAAATGGCGGCGGAAGAGATCTCTCAAGCGCTACAAGGTCAGTCCTTTAACCGCCTAAAAGACGTTGACTTAACCACCTACCAATTCAACACCATCTTTGTCGATCCTCCACGCTCTGGGCTGGATGATCTGACACGTAAAATGGTCTGTGAGTTTGAACGTATTATTTACATCTCCTGTAACCCAGAGACCTTAGCGCGTGACTTGATCGAAATTGAAAAAACGCACGAAATCATCGAATCCGCGTTATTTGATCAATTCCCTTACACCCATCACATTGAAAGCGGTGTCTTTTTAATTCGGAAATCTGCATGATTTTAGCTTGGATTGGTGCGATCTTAATAGGCATCACGCTTGGTCTCTTAGGTTCTGGAGGCTCTATTTTAACTGTGCCCGTTTTAACCTATGTGGTCGGACAAGAGACCAAACTTGCCATTGCCAGTTCGCTGATTATCGTAAGTATTATCAGTCTTTTTTCAGCCCTCTCTTACGCCTACAACAAACTGGTTAAATGGCGGACGGTACTGTTATTTGGTATTCCTGGCATGATCGGAGCAATCACCGGAGCATGGGGCGCACACTTTGTCAGCGATGCCATTCAAATGTTGATCTTCTCAATCCTGTTACTGGTGGCGGCTTTCTTTCTATTTGATCCGCCGACCTTAAAAGAGCAGGATCGTGAACATGCCGAAAGAGCGAAGCATCAAATTGTGATTGATGGTTTTATCGTAGGCGTGGTAACGGGATTAGTCGGCGTAGGCGGTGGGTTTTTAATTATTCCTGCATTGGTTCTATTGGGTGGTCTCTCCATGCGGCTCGCGATCGGTACCAGCTTAGTGATCGTAACCGTGCAGTCTTTTGCAGGGTTTATCGGTTATCTTCCGGTACTGAGTACCCTAAACTTAACCATCGACTGGTCAATCATTCTTCTATTCTCGGTACTTGGGGTATTCGGCAGTTGGTTTGGACACAAGTTAGGCAAAAAAATAAATCAACGCCACTTAAAAAAAGGCTTTTCCATTCTCTTGGTGTTCATGGGGTTAATAATGTTGTATAAATATATCTCAACTCTAATTTAACATGGAACCCATCATGCACGTTGTTTCCGTCAATACTGGACAAGTCAAAACCTACCCATGGCGTAACGGTACGCCCAGTGCCCTGCATAAAACCGCCGTTCAAGGGGGCGTTTATATCGAGACACTTGGCTTATCAGGTGATGAACAAGCCGATCAAAAAAATCATGGTGGAGAGGACAAAGCGGTGTTTCTGCTGCCCGCCAACCATTATGAGCGCTTTCAGATTCATCAACCCTTTGGTTTTTTAGGCGAAAACTTAACTATTGAAGGGCTCGATGAAACCCAAGTTTGCTTAGGCGACCGCTTGCAAATAGGCGATGTACTCTTAGAAGTGACACAACCCCGCTCTCCTTGTTGGAAGCTAGGCGAACGTGCCAGTATTCAAGAAAACTGGACAATGGGCTCCTTTTTACAAGCCTACAGCAAAGAGGGCTATGTTGGTTTTTACTGCCGAGTGCTCCAATCAGGTTCGCTTCAAGTGGGACAAACTATTCAATGGTTTCACGATGAAAACCCTGCGGAAACCCTAACCATTCAGGATCTGTTTACCGCCAAGCAGTTTCATAAAACGGCGCAACACCTTGAACAGTTGCAAATTGCAATACAACACCCTGCACTCTCTGATGCATGGCAAGCCAGTATTAAAACCTTACTGACACAACTTACACACAAATAGCCTACGGAACTTCATAAGAACATGACACAAGAAAAATCCAACACCGACGCTTACGCTTTTAACAAACTCCGCAAAAAAATCCGTGGCTGTGTCGGTAAAGCGGTGGCTGATTACAACATGATTGAAGCGGGCGATGT
>JALSJT010000154.1 GCA_026989175.1 Thiomicrorhabdus sp.
CAGATGTCGCATGTCGCGCCGCCTTTCGCCCCTTAACACTACCTGCCAACTGAATAGCACCACCAAATAACAACAGCTTCTCAGTCAGCGTTGTTTTACCCGCATCCGGGTGGGAGATAATAGCAAACGTGCGTCTTCTCTTGATTTCATTAATAAAATTGCTGTCACTCATACCCGAAAAACCTTAGTTTGTACCCAAACTTGTACCCATTGTTAAAAATACCTTTTCGAGCAAATGGAATACTCGAAAAGAACGTTATTTTACCTGATCAAAAATCTTACGCACCGACAAATTCAAACAGCTTGTCAAAATCATGCTTGTCGGCAGCGCGGAGTGCCGCAATATATTGATCACGGCGCTCATTCATTGCTTCTAATTTGTGGCCCCCTGCCCAATCAATTGCAGGTGCGTCCATGAGCTTGGTGAGCATTGCATCCGCCATGATGCGTGCATGGCGACCATTTCCATTTGGAAATGGGTGAATCAATACCAGCTTGTGATGAAAGCGCGCAGCAAGCTCTATTGGTGGATAGGTCTCATGCTCTATCCAGTAGCGCGTATCATCTAATAGCTGTCGCAACTGAATTGCGATCTGGATCGGATCAATACCGATGCTCTTTTCTGTTTTACGAAATGTGCCTGCCCACTTCCATACTTGTCCAAACAACCGTTTGTGCAAATCGCGCACAAACCCTTCGCTCAATATATCTAGGTTCTTTTGCTTCTTAAGCCACTGCATGCCTTCAACGATATTGGCTTGCTCTAACTGATCAAGCTCGCCTCTGGTTGTAATATGAGCAAAGCGAAGCCCTTCCTTTTCACCAGGATCGAGGGGCGTTGCGCCATCTGGTTCAACTAACTCATTACTCATTCATCATTCCATAAATCAGAGGGCATTTTTTCGATGATCTCAGAGGCAAGGCGATCCACCTCAAAGGCAAGCTGTTCATCGCTGAGTGCTTGCGCTTCAAGCGCCATCTGTGTGGATGCCGCTTTGATCTGTTCTTTTGCCTTTAAAATGGCGCGCTCTCTAATCACGCTTTCAATCTCTTTTTCAGGAATGACCGCATATACAAAACGGCAATTCATAGCTTGCGCCATACTTTGCATACTTTTAAGCGTGGCACTGCCTGATAGCTCAGCGGACTCCGCTTGTGAAACCCGCCCCTTGGTAACACCAAGGCGGTTTGCCAATTGCGAGCCTGACATGCCAAGCGCTTTGCGAACTGTTTTAAGCCATCCCTCAGAGCTAGGCATGGCATAGTCACCAAACTGTTTTAAAGCTTGGTTCACTTTGTTTTGATATTGTTTTAAAACAACAGCTTCGATGCCCATCGGATGACCTTAACCTATAATTTAAACCATCATTAGTTTATCTAAATCTATACCATAAAAAGGTATAAGTCAATATAAAACTAAACCAAGAACGCAGTGAAGTTTAGTTATATATTGATTTTCCGTAACTACTCACCCCCTCAAAGTTTCCAGCCAATGCCATTTGAATAGCAATGAGTGGATTGAAGCCTTTATTTGCCATCGTCTGGAGATAACTTGAGATTCGACAATAGGCTTTAGCGTAATCACTCACTCTAAAACAGCCGGAGACTTTTTGCTTCACCTTCGCCATTCTTAAATCTCGTTGCTGCGTATTCCGGCGAATGTGAACACCGATTCTGGAGCAACGTGAACACCTGATTTCACAACGCATCACGGAAGAGGTTTTTTACCTCAAGTGTTCACCATCAGTCAACTGTCCCATGATTTTGC
>JALSJT010000155.1 GCA_026989175.1 Thiomicrorhabdus sp.
CCATCGGTCTCATCGACAACGGGGTTTTCTGAGGCAAAATGGTGGCGAATACGCTGTAAAATCGCGGGGGCATCTTGCACTGTGTAATTTATTTCGCCACTGCATGGATAGGCTTTCATGCGCTCGGTCACCAGTTGCGATAGGGTTTTCCCCGTTTTACTCATCAGCTCGGCAATTAAGAGCCACGGAATCATGCCGCTGTCGCAATAGAAAAAATCTCTAAAGTAGTGGTGTGCCGACATTTCGCCACCGTAAATGGCATCCTCTTTGCGCATACGCTCTTTAATAAAGGCGTGTCCCGTTTTCGATTGAATGGCTTGACCGCCCGCTTGAGTGACTTGCTCAATGGTGTTCCATGTTAAGCGTGGATCGTGAATGATTTTCTCTTTAGCCGGATTGGGCGAGTGTGCCAATAAAGTCTCTGCCAGTAGGCCAACTAAATAGTACCCTTCAATAAATTGTCCGTTCTCATCAAACAGAAAGCATCGGTCAAAATCGCCATCCCACGCAATCCCCATGTCGGCACCTGAAGCGATCACCGCTTCCGTCGTAGCTTGTTGGTTTTTGATCACCATCGGATTGGGTACACCATTCGGAAAATTGCCATCAACGTCATGGTGTAATCGTTCAATTTTAAAAGGAAGGTGTTGTGCCAAGGCATCAAAGGTTGGTCCTGCCGAACCATTACCCGCATTAACCAACAGTGTTAAGGGTTTCAGTGCCGATAAATCTACATAGGTCAGTAGTTTTTGAATGTACGCAGCTTTGTTGGGCAAATGTTGAATCGTTCCTTCGTGAAGGGGCGGGGCGGTAAAATCCCCGTCTTCAATACGCTGTTTAATTTTATTAAGACCCGAATCACCACTAATTGGCACCGAGTTTTTCGCCACTAGCTTCATGCCATTGTAGCCTTTTGGGTTGTGGCTGGCGGTCACCATAATGCCACCATCGGCTTGGTAGTGTGGCGTGGCAAAATAGACCTCTTCGGTGCCACACAGTCCGATATTGATAATGTTGACTCCCGAGTCAATCAGCCCTTGGGTTAACCCCTGCACAATTTGCGGGCTCTCTAAGCGAATGTCGTAACCAATCACCACCTGTTTAGGGTTGAGTTCACTGGCGTAAGCTCGGCCAATTTGGTAAGCGAGAGTTTCATTCAGGTCTTCAGGCACTTTGCCACGAATGTCGTAGGCTTTAAAGGCGTTTAGGTTTTGAAGGGTATTTTGTTGTGTCATGGGTTATCGTCCAATGCCGTAATAAATAAATTGGTTGTCGGTCAGCCACGCTTTATCGTAGAGGTTGCGACCGTCTAAGATAATGGGCGTGTTCATGTTGGCTTTGAGTTGCTCTAAATCCAGCGATAAAAAAGCCTGCCATTCGGTCACCACACACAGTGCATCGCTGTTTTCGGTCGCTTCGTACATATCGCTGATAATTTCTACCCTTTTTTGCTGCTCTAGCGAGAGGTTTTCACGCAGCCAGATCATAAAGTTCACTTCAAGCATTGGATCAAATATTTGCAGTGTTACCCCTTGATTTAAAAAGGCTTTAATCAGCTCTAGACTGGGCGCGCCTTCAATAGAAGTCGAGTTGGGCTTGTAGCTAATGCCCCATAACGTAACGACTTTATTTTCAATATGGCAATTAAAATGTTGCCAAAACTTACGAAACAGCGCCTCTTTTTGCTGTTCGTTAATACGAATAACGGCTTCTAATAACCCCTCTTTAGAATCGGAGGGGTTAATGATTTTGTGGATACGACAGAGGTCTTTGGCAAAATGGGTACCGCCAAAGCCAATGCCCGCATAGAGGTAAGAGGGGCCAATGCGTTTATCCAGTCCAATGCCTTGGCGAACCTCTTCAATATCCGCACCAAGTGATTCGGAGGCCAAAGCCAGCTCATTCATCAGAGAGATACGGGTTGCCAGCATCGCATTGGTGGCATATTTGGTCAGTTCCGCCGATTCGGGTGACATATCAATCATTACATTTCGGTTACGGTTAAAAGGGGCAAAGAGTCGTTTAAACTGTTGTTGAGCAAGCGGATTACGGCACCCAATAATAATACGATCAGGGCGCTTGAAGTCCTGAATAGCTCGCCCTTCGGAAGCGAAATCTGGATTTACAATACAGGGGATTTTAGCCAATTCCGCTATCCTCTGGCTGGTTCCCATCGTAAAATTAGCTCGAATAATAATACAACGTTCTGGATGGTTGCCCTCTGCAAGTGCCAGCGCAATCTGTTTCCCCTCTAAGCACTGGTCGGGGTTGAGCGCGATAATTTGATATTCTGCTTCAATATCAAACGCATTGCTAACGTGAAGTCTGCCCGCATCAATTTGAGTATCAAGTAGCTTAGCAAGTCCAGGTTCGGAACGTTCATTATCGCGGTGACCAACTAAGGTGACTTGATTACCCGTCTCAGCCAAACAACCCGCACAGACTAAAGCGCTGATACTGTCGCCAAACACATTAATTTTCATGGTGTTGTTTCCAAATGGTTTTAAGAAGGTTTGCGGTTGAACTATCGAGTCCTTCAACGGACTTCTCTTCAATGTGTCCAAGAATGTTGAGTGCCAGCTTTTTACCCAGCTCAACCCCCCATTGATCAAAGGCATTAATATCCCAAATAACCGACTGCACAAATACTTTATGTTCGTAGAGTGCAATTAACATCCCTAGATGGTGTGCATCCAGCTGTTTTAATAGCAGAGTATTGGAGACTTGATCGCCAGGGTAGTGTTTATGGCGATCCTCACTGGATTCTCCAATCATCATCGCACGGCTTTGAGCGAGGCAGTTGGCGATATTTAAGTTTTGATGAAAACTTCCGCGCTTGGAGGGCGAGTTCCACTGAGAGAAGAGAATAAAATCCGACATCACCCGTTCGGTGCCTTGGTGCAGCAGTTGATAAAAAGCGTGCTGGGCATTGGGACCAACCTCTCCCCATAAAATAGGGCACGTTCGGTACTCAACGGGTGAACCATCGCGCCGAGTACTTTTGCCGTTACTTTCCATCTCAAGTTGTTCTAAGTAACTGGCAAAGTACTTTAAACGAGAGTCGTAAGGTAAAATCGCTTGGGCAGATAGATTTAAAAAGTTAGTGTTCCATACGCCAATTAAACCGAGTAGTACGGGAATGTTTTGTTTAAAAGGTGTGTTTTTAAAGTGTTGATCCATTGCATGTGCGCCGGCAAGCATCTCATTATAGCCCGTCATTCCCAAACGCACGGCAATGCTAAACCCAATGGTAGACCATAATGAGAAGCGTCCACCTACCCAGTCCCAAAATAGCAACTGCTGGCTGGGAATAATACCCCACTCGGTCATTTTAGTCGGGTTGGTGGAGATGCCAACAAAGTGATTCACCACCACTTGAGGGTTCGGTGCGTGTTGCAGTAACCACTCTTTGGCGGTTTCGGCGAGCGAGAGGGTATCAATGGTGGTAAACGATTTTGAGGCGATCACAAATAGGGTGGTCGCAGGGTCTAAATGACGCAGTAAAGTGTGCAGTTGTCGCGCATCGAGTGTTGAGACAAAATGTACCTCAGGGGCGCAAGCAAGTCTGTCTTGCTCCAGTGCATGAGTGACCATCAAAGGACCAAGATCACTGCCTCCCACGCCAATGTTAATAATATCGGTAATGGGTTTGCCCGAGTAACCCCGAAATTGTTTTTGGTGAATTTGATTGACCAATGACTCAAGCTTACGCCACTGTTGCGCGACCTCTGGGCGAGGTTCACTAACGTCTCGCAGTGCGGTATGCCAAGCGGCGCGTGATTCAGTATGGTTGATGCGGTCGCCATCAAAAAGGCGTTTAATCCACGATTCCAACTGTTGCTCATCGGCCAAGTTAAGCAGTTCATCAACCACTTCTGTACTGACCTTCTGTTTTGAAAAGTCAAACAGCATCCCGTCCATTCTTAAATGAAAGGCATCAAAACGATTTGGATCTTGAGCAAACAGCTCTTTTAAGTGTTGCGTTTGCATCGTCTCTGAAAGGCGTTGCAAGTTGGAATACGCTTGAGTCTCAATCATTATGTTCGCTCTGTTGTGAGTTTTTTTAACCAGTTTGTAAAATCATCGCCCAGCTCTGGGTGGTTTAAGGCAAATTGTACTGAGGCTTTCATATACCCTAGTTTATCACCACAATCAAAACTTTCCCCCGCCAAGCAGTACGCCTGAACCCCTTCAATTTCAATTAAACGAGCAATCGCATCGGTCAATTGAATTTCATTGCCAGCCCCTTTCGGCGTGGTTTTTAACAGTTCCAGAATATCGTTGTCTAATACATAACGGCCGGTAACGGCTAGATTGGAAGGGGCATCTTGTGGTGTCGGCTTTTCAACAATACCACTCATTGGCGTGGAGGCACCAAATTCAAGTGTTGCACCATCACAGTCCGCAATGCCGTATTTATCCACCTCATTCTCGGGGACTTTCTCAACCATTATTTGGCTCTGCTTAGTATAAGTGAACGCGTCAACCATCTGTTTTAAGTCGGACGATTGGTTTTCTAAAATCACATCGGGCAAAATAACCGCAAAATGCTCCTCTCCAATCACTGGGGCGGCACACAATACTGCATGACCCAAGCCAAGCGGTTCGGGCTGGCGAACCGAGATGATATTAATATGAGGCGGAATAATCGCTTTAAGTTTCTCCATCAGCGCCACTTTATTCTTACGCTCCAAGCTCACTTCCAGCTCAAAGTTATGATCAAAGTGGTTTTCAATCGCTTGCTTAGAAGAGTGAGTCACCAGAATAATATCAGTAAACCCCGCATTAACGGCCTCCTGCACCACATACTGAATAAGTGGCTGATCCACTAAGGTAATCATCTCTTTCGGAATCGCTTTGGTGGCAGGTAAAAAACGCGTGCCTAGGCCAGCAACAGGAATCACAACTTTTTTCATGGGAGTTATCTCGGTTAATTTAAATTCGACTGTATTTTAGTATAAACGAAGTTAAATGCGTAATTATAAGGGGAGGCTTTAGAAGAAAATGCTGAAAAGTTATTTTTAAACAAAAACCTTAAAAAAGGCTTGCGACTGAAAAAAAAAGCCCTATAATACGCCACATCAAATAATTGATTTGATACTACCAATCCCGATTAGTTCAGTTGGTAGAACACCGGACTGTTAATCCGTATGTCGCTGGTTCGAGTCCAGCATCGGGAGCCAAATTTTAAAAGCCAGATTTTAATTCTAAGTTTTTTTTGGAGTTGGGGTCTGGCTTTTTTTGTTTTACCGGTTTTGATAAGTGTTTTTCCGTGTAGATCAGGGTTTTATACTTAATTTTCGGTGATATTTTTTATTGATATAAGTGCTTATGTGGTATAGTAAGTACCTGAATGCGTCTGTAGAGATTGTTATCCCTGCGCAGAGGTGGTTTTTGCAGACGTATTCGTATTCTTAATGTTTTTAATTGCAATTTAATTTTTAAAAAGGAAAAAGTTATGACTTTATTGAAGAAGATGATGCTAGCGGCATCGTTGTTTTTGGTGTCAAATTTTGCATCGGCTGCGGTGTATGATTTTGGTACAGGGTTAAATGAGAATATTGAAGTTCCAAGTACTCAGTTAGTAGCAGGGATGAGCTCTGCTGGTCCTTTTGCAGACTTTTTTAACTTTACACTGACTGATGACTCTATTTTTAGTCAAGAGTTACAATATTTACCAGAAGGCTTTACTGTATTAGGGTTTTCAATTGTTGAAGCTGGCACGATGAATGTTGTTGGTGCGGCAACAACGATTGCAGGTGCTTTAAGTATCGATGATCTCTTTTTGTCTGCTGGTAACTATACAACAAATGTATTAGGGTTGTTTGATGGTGGTTTTGGCGCGTATTCGTTGACAAGTACTGTTTCGCCTGTTCCAGAAGCAAGTACTCTTGCTATGTTACTAGGTGGCTTAGGATTAGTTGGTTTTATGGCGCGTCGTCGTAAAACAGCTTAATCTGTTTTAATAACTGCATAGGCGGTATTAAATATGTAGTGAAAAAGCGTAATGTTATGTTACGCTTTTTTTTTGCTTGGTTAAAAGCGGTTCTAAATAAGTCTTTTAGAGGCGGATGGGTTATGTTGCCTTTAGAGGTTTTATTTAGGGTGGTTAATGAAAATACTTGAGGGTTACTTTATGTTGAAGTTTGTTTTGTATAGTACAGTTTTGTCGAGTGCAGTTTTATTGTCGGGATGTGGGGGTGATACGGCTTCTGATGATAAGTCGGCAACTCAGGTGGTGGCTAAGGTAAATGGTGAAGAGGTTACGATTCATCAGTTAAATCAGCTTTTATCACGTGTTAGAGTTCCGGAGGGTGAATACTCTAAGGAGGAGATTGAGAAAAAAGCATTAGACAGTCTTATCGAGAAAACGCTGGTATTACAGGCAGCTAAAAGCGTAAAGCTGGATAGAGAGCCAGCGGTGCTAAGTGCATTGGAGGAGGCAAAAAACAAGGTATTGATTGATCGTTATGTACAAAGAACCTTGGAGAGTGTAGCAAAGCCAACCGATGAGCAGATACAACGTTTTTATGATGATTTTCCCGAGTTGTTTGCCGATCGAAAAATGTATGTCTTTACTAAGTTAGCGATTTCAGCCGATGCAGAGCAAGTTGAGCGCTTAATTGATGAGGTAAAGCAGGGGCGTACGATCGATCAAATTGTTACACAGTTAGAGCAGCAAGAGATCAAGTATAAGAAAATGAGCGAGGCTAAAGGAGAGGGTAAGTTAGCCAATCCAATACTTCATTTTTTAAGTGCACTACAAGCGGGTGATATTGGGTATTTGAAGATGAACGATGGTCTGCTCGTAATAGAGTTGCACAAGTTATTGGATCAGTCGGTGGCTCTAGAAGATGCTAAAAATGTAATTGCGCAACAGTTGTGGAGAGATGAGCGAAAAAAAGCCTCTAAAAAACTGGTCGATTCCTTAAAAGAGACAGCTGAGATTGAATATGTTGGAAAATTCGCCCCAAAGCCATGAGCTTGATAATAAAAAAAGCATTCAAGGTGGTAAATGTAGTTTAGTTGATGCGCGTCAACTAAGTACTTTAGCTTTTTTACTGATTTCTGGTATCTTTACTTCCGCGGTCAATGCAGGGGGGGAATTTACGCCTTATGTTGGCTTAATCGTTGTAAAAGAGGATAACTTATACCGTTTAGATCCGGATTTCGACTTGAATGCCTTGGCGTCCTCAATCAGTAAAGAGGACACAATTTACCAAACTAAAGCTGGGTTGGCACTTGACTGGATGTTAAGTCGACAGCAGTTATTAGCAGATGTTTCGATTATTGATAACCAGTTTGAGAATAACTCAAACTTAAACTACACCGGTCAGAAGGTCGATCTTAAATGGAACTGGTTGGTTGGCAGCTACTTAACAGGTCAACTGGGTTGGAAACAAGAAGAAACACTGAACGATTTTTCGAATACAACGACCCAAAATTCCAGTAAAAAGAACCAACAAACGCTTAATTTTTTAGGTAAATGGCGTTATGCGCCTGACTGGGAGATGGGCGTCAAACTGTCTGATTATGATTTAAGCTATGATTTGCAAGCCTTACAGTTAAGTGATCGAAAGAGTGTTAAAAAAGCACTCTTCTGGAACTACATTACCCACGCAGGAAATCGAGTGGGTATGACGTTGCAACGTGAAGACGGTGAGTATCCAGAGCGAGAGTTAACCGCGCTGAGTGTGATTGATACCAACTACCAGCAAGACTCGGTACTGTTAAATGTGATCTGGCAGGTTACGGTTAAAAGTAAGCTGTCTGCGGACATTGGTTGGAATGCGCGTACCCATCCGACGCTTGTTGCACGTGATTACGATGGTTTTAATACAAGGCTTGCTTATTCTTGGTTTCCTACCGCTAAGACGATGTTGGATCTAAAGTTGTTTCGTCAGTTGCAATCCAGTAACTATGTCGATGCGACGTTTAGTGAAAACTCGGGGTATGTCTTGACTGGGGTGTGGCGAATGTCAGAAAAAGTATCGTTTAATGCCATGCTTAAGGATGAGAGTCGAGACTATGTTGGGCAAGTGAACGGCTTTAAAGAGCGCTATAACAGCGTGGCGATGGGCGTAAATTATGAGCCATACTCTATGTTGGGGTTATCGTTGAGCTTAAACCAAAGCACACGCGATTCAGCGCAGTTATTAAGAGATTACGTCTCTCAATCAATTATGCTGGGCGTGAATGTTAAATTTTAATGGGTAAAGGTGGGCGTTAAGCTCTTTTTTAACAGAAGTAAATGAAAGAAGTTAAATTATGAAAAAACTGATGGTTGCGTTATTGCTCTCTTTTTCGACCGTAGTGTTTGCGGTTGATAACGTGTTAGATGATGGCGATTTAGTGCGTGTCTCTGTGTATGGCAATCCTGATTTGGCCACTGAAGCAAAAATATCCGCTTCGGGCATGCTGAATTTTCCATTGATCGGTGAAGTTCGAGTTGGTGGTTTAAGTGCGCCAGAAACCGAGCACCTTATTGCGAATAAGTTAGTCTCTGAAGGCTATTTAAAGCAGGCGCAGGTAAATGTAATTGTATTGCAGTCCAGTAATAAGCAAGTCTCTATTTTGGGGCAAGTCATTAAACCTGGGAAATATTCAATTGAGCCGGGGGCTAAAAGCTTATTTGATTTTATCGCACTATCAGGCGGGGTGTCGGCTAAAGGATCAAGTGTCATTACCATTATCCGAATGGCAGATAATCCACCCAAACGAATTTCTGTCAATATCGATCAGCTATTTCTTAAGTCCAGTGTAGATGTGGTCAAAAGAAGTAATATTGAGATGATCGCCGGTGATATTATCTATGTGCCAGAAGCGCCTGTATTTTATGTGTTTGGTGAGGCAAATCGTCCAGGTGTTTATCGCTATAAGCCGGGAATGACCGTTGCACAAGCCATTTCATCCGGCGGAGGAATCTCGACCAGAGGAACGGATCGAGGCATTGAGATTGACCGTCGTAACGAAGATGGTCAGCTCGTGAAGTTAAGCGCCTCTTTGTCATCGGAAATTTTAGCCGACGATGTCGTGACTATTCAAGAACGCATGTTTTAAGGAATAAATAGAATGAGTTTTTATCAGTTTTTGATTGTTTTAAAGGCACGTAAAAAAATTGCACTGTTTGCTTTTTTAGTAACGGTTGTTTCAGCGGTTATTATTAGCTTGTTGTTACCTAAAACCTATGAAAGTAGCACCACTCTTGTTGTGAATTATAAGGGCGTTGATCCTGTTACAGGTACCAGTATTCCGAGCCAGTTAATTCCAGGTTATTTGGCAACACAGGTCGATATTATAAGCAGTCAGAATGTTGCGTTGAAGGTGGTTGATAAATTGGAGTTGTATGCCAATCCAGAGGTTGTTGAGTCTTTTTATGAAGCAACGGAAGGAAAAGGGGATGTTCGTAACTGGTTAGCAAGTATTTTGTTAGAAAACTTAACCGTTACTCCTTCTCGTGAAAGCAGTGTCATTCAGCTTGAGTACGCATCGAATGATCCTGATTCTGCGGCTGCTTTGGCGAATGCATTTGCTGAAACTTATGTCGCCACGAATTTACAGTTAAAAATAGACCCCTCTAAGCGGACTTCCGAGTGGTTTGAGCAACGTGTGGAGGAGATGCGTTTTAATCTGATTGCGGCACAAAAGAGATTATCTGATTACCAGCGTGAGAAAGGCATTGTTTCAGCCGATAAACGCATGGATGTTGAAACAGCTCGTTTATCTCAACTGTCTCAGCAGCTCGTGGTTGCACAAGCCGAGTTATTTCATCAGAAATCAAGGCAAGAAGCGGTGCTGAAAGGGGGCGTAAAAAATATGGATAGCTCTGTTTTGGCTGACCCTATTATAAGTAGCCTTAAAGTGTCACTGGCACGAGCAGAAGTAAAGCTTTCTGAGCTGGCTGAGCGCTTGAGTGAGCAACATCCTGAATACCGTGCCGCAAAGTCAGAGGTACAAAGTTTAAATCGAAAGTTAGCCTCGGAATTTCGCTTTGCAAAAGATCGTATTAAAAGTGATGTTGCCATTGCACAAAAAAAGGTTAGCGAGCTTGAAAGAGCGGTGGCTAGTCAGAAACAAGTTCTATTAGAGATTAATGAAAATCGTAATATGCTCGATATCTATACCCGAGATGTGATTGATGCAGAGCAAATATTGAGTCTGGCAACACAGCGATTGAGCCAAGTCTCTTTGGAAGGTGCTTCGCAAGAGAGTGATGTTTCCGTTCTGAATCCCGCTGTAGCGCCGATTGAACCAAGCAAACCAAATTTAATGATTAATGTGATTTTATCGATCTTTTTAGGCTCAATCTTGGCGGTAGCCGTGGCGCTGTTAGCTGAGCTGTTAGATCGGCGGGTTCGCAGTGAGGATGATATCGTGTTGGGGTCAGGGCTTCCAGTACTGGGAGAAGTCACCTATGCTAAACCGACAGCAAAACAGTTGACGGCTCCAAGTCGTACATAATCAGAAACTTTAGGAGTTAACGTGGAAAATCAACTGGTTGAAATGGGCCAAAACAAACGCACAATTGGCCATCTATTATTAGAAGCAGGTAAGTTAAAACCACAAGATGCTGATCGAATTGTAAAAGCTCAGCAAGAGCACGGCTTACTGTTTGGTGATGCTGCGGTAAAGTTAGGGTTAATCACCGAAGAGGACATTATGCAAGTGGTATCAAAGCAATTTGATTACTCTTGTTTGTCGGTAGGAGACGATGCGATTGACAGTCGAGTGATTGCTGCGTTTTACTCTTATGGTAAAGACGTCGAAACCTTAAGAGCGGTAAGAAGTCAGCTATCACTTCGCTGGTTTACCGATAACCGTTCACTGGTGATTAGTGCGCCAGAACGTAAACAGGGAACCAGCTATATTGCCGCCAATTTAGCCGTGCTTTTTGCTCAGTTAGGTCAAAAAACGTTACTGATAGACGCCAATATGAGGCACCCTGTTCAGCACGAGTTGTTTCGTAGTGTAAATAAAGTCGGGTTATCGGATGTACTGGTGAAGCGTGCCGGCGTAGAGGTGATTCAAAAAATAGCTAAAATTGATAACCTTTCCTTTCTGCCTTCCGGAACCATGCCGCCAAACCCTTTAGAGCTGTTGGGTCACGCACGATTTGAAGGGTTAATCAAAGGCCTAGAGCAAAGCTATGAAGTGATCATTATTGACACACCAGCCATGCTAGAAGGCTCCGATGCGCAAGCGATGGCGGCGGTTACAAAAGGGGTGCTGTTAGTGGTCAATAAAAACGACACAAAAATAGCCGATGTCGAACAGGCCAAACAACAAATTGCCATCGCAGGTGCCGAGGCGGTTGGTGTCGTTTTGAACAACACAAAACGTTAATATTGCTGATATAAAATTATGAATACGCCAAGTAATAGCCACCCAAGCAACCCAATGTCACCACAGTGGCAATGGGCACCAATTGTCATTGGCTTACTCATTCTCTTTATACCAACCTACATGGACTTGGCAGCAACCATTTGGGCAACTGATGAGCAAGGGCATGGCCCAATTATTTTAATGATCTCTCTGTTTCTGTTTTGGCAGAAACGAGAGGTTTTTATGAGTGGCGAGCATCAGCAACCTCGTGTGGTATTAGGCAGTGTACTATTGGCTTTTGCTCTGTTGTTGTATGTCATAGGTCGTTCTCAAGATATTCTGATTTTTGAGGTCGGCTCTCAAGTTTTAATTTTACTCTCAATTATATTATTAACCCTCGGTTCTTCAGCCCTTAAAAAGCTGTGGTTTCCGCTGTTTTTTCTCATCTTTATGTTACCTCTACCAGGTACACTGGTTGATGCATTAACACTACCCATGAAGATCGCCGTGTCTAATGTTGTTGAAATGGTACTCTATAATTTAGATTACCCAATCGCAAGAAATGGCGTTATTTTACAAATTGGTTATTACAAACTGTTGGTTGCCGATGCCTGTGCAGGACTGCACACCGTATTTACATTAGAAGCCATGGGATTACTGTATTTGCACTTAATTAAGCGTGATTCTTTTGCCCGTAACGTTTCGCTTGCTATATTAATTCTCCCAATCTCATTTTTTGCCAATACCGTTAGAGTGATTATTTTAGTATTAGTAACTTACTATTATGGTGATGAAGTAGGGCAAGGGTTTATTCATGACTTTGCTGGACTCGTCTTGTTTGGAACCGCTTTAGTGCTGATTATTTTTACCGACTCTATGATTCACTGGTTTGAAA
>JALSJT010000156.1 GCA_026989175.1 Thiomicrorhabdus sp.
AGGATTTTCCATACACCCTCCCAGAAAGGGTGGCGCAATACCGTATGCAGCTATTGCCGGTACGTTTACGCCAAGTGATCAACCCTGAGCAGGTCATCGAGTTTCGTATTGACGAAATAGGGCAGGTGGCTGACTTTGTGGGTGAGTCCGTTAACGCCATTGCAGGGATTGGCAATCCATCTCGGTTTTTTAACAGTTTGAAAACCTTAGGGTTTCAGGTGAACGAACACGCCTTTGCCGACCATCATGCCTTTCAATGGTCGGATTTCAAACCTTTTGAGAGCCAAAAACGGTTACTTATGACCGAGAAAGATGCGGTAAAATGTCTTGCATTAGCCAAACAGCATCAACAAACTCACTGGTGGTATTTAGAAGTGTCGCCCCAGTGTGATGATGCGCTACTTACTCAAATTTGTAACGATTCAGCTTATCCCTGAAATTCGCTATTTCTGCGTTTGAAAATGGTCATTTACGCTTGTAAACTCACATTTTCTGCCTTGAACTAACCAATTTCAGGGGCAACCTGAACCGTTACTTAAACTTTAATTTAAAGAGAAAATAATCTCATGGATCCTAAACTACTTGAAATTCTGGTGTGTCCCGTCAGTAAAGCCAAACTCATTTACGATAAAAAAAGCCAAGAGCTTATTTCAACGGCAGCCAACTTAGCGTACCCTGTTCGAGACGGTATTCCTATTTTATTGGAAGACGAAGCGCGAGCGTTAACTGCCGAAGAAGTCGAATTGTATCGTAAACAAAAACGTTAAGAGTTGGAGTTGTATGTCCTTTATTGTCATTATCCCCGCCCGTTTTGAATCCAGTCGTCTGCCAGGCAAGCCGTTAAAAGAGATTAACGGAAAGCCGATGATTGAGTGGACTTGGCGACAAGCCAAGCAGTCGGGCGCAGAGCGCATTATCATTGCCACGGAGTCTCAAGCGGTGCAGTCGGTTTGTGAAGCGTTTGGTGCCGAAGTTTGCTTAACAGACGATCAACATCAGTCGGGTACCGAGCGGATTGCTGAGGTGATTGACAAAATGAAGTTGCAGGACGAAGAAATTATCGTCAATGTGCAAGGGGATGAACCGATGTTGCCGCCTAAATTGATGCATCAAGTGGCGGAAGGGTTAACGTTGAATCCTAACATTCCAATGGCAACTCTGTGTGAGCCGATTGAAGACGTTGAGACGGTGTTTGATCCGCATGCGGTGAAAGTGAGCCGTAATGTGAATGATTTGGCGATTAATTTTAGCCGTGCGCCACTGCCTTGGTCGCGCGATACCTTTGGGGATTCAAAGGTGTTGCCAGACAATTGGCACTATAAACGCCACATAGGGCTGTACGCTTACCGAGCAGGATTTGTAAAACAGTATGTGGCTTGGCCAGAGTGCGACTTAGAGCAGGTTGAAAAACTTGAGCAGCTTCGAGTGCTTTGGCATGGTGAGTCCATTTTAGTGTTAGACGCACTGTGTGATGCAGGGGTTGGCGTGGATACCATGGAAGACCTTGAGACCGTACGAACCCTTCTTGCCAATACGATCGATTGAGTTACTCTTTTGCTAAAATACTTAACCCTACTGATTCTTGTTATTTTCTTTTACTGGTTGATTAAACAGAAGCTTCGAAATCGTAAGCTGGCACAGAAGGGGATTGTGGTGACGCAAAAAGGCCTAAGGCCGATTACCCTTCTGAGTATTGTAATGGTGGTTATGTATGTCGGCTATCTTATCTATTTTGTGTTGAGCGATGCGCCCCTTATTTAACTTTCAACACGCCTCACAGGCGATGAATCGACTCTTTTGGGTTGCAACGCTCCTTTTCTTGGGGCTAACCTTCTTTTATGTTTCCAGCTACAACGCCTATCAGCCAACCGATAAAGAGTGGCTAGTCAATCCAGACTTTAAATCAGGTTTTGAAGGCTGGGAAAGACATAAAACCACATGGATTAAACAAGAGGCTTCGGGCGAGGTCACACTGTCGCTCTCTGAACCTAAAAAATACCTTGCTCTGTATCAAAAATTCACTATTGAATCGCGTCTGCCTCACTATCAGGCGAAAGAGGACGCCCCGCTTCTATTACAGTTATCCGGTATTGCACGTACCTTTACGATTGGAACGGGCGACAAAGCGTGGCATGAAGGGCGATTGTCACTGGTTTTTTACGATGAAAATGCTAAACGAGTGAGCATTAACGCCATTCCGTTGCCACGTGATAACCCTTATTGGCGAACCTACCGAAAAACCTTTCAGGTACCACCTGAGGTGGCGAGTGTGCGGGTGAACATTAACCTTCTACAAGTGGTTGGCACAGTGCAAATCAAAGAAGTTCATCTGGTTCCCGTGGTTGAAAAGCAGGAGGCGAAGTGGTTTAAACAACTAGGGGTACTGATTTGGGTGGTGATGATGATCTGGTTGATGTCAGGCTATGCACGGTATTTTTGGCAACGATCAAAAACAGGGGTACTGTTGGTTGCACTCTTGATGGTGGGTGCGATTGTCTCGGGGGATGTTAAGACGCAATTGATGAGCCAGTTGCCCGAGTTGGTGTACGCCATTAGTCCCGCTTTAACACTGGACAAAGATGTCTTTTCGCACTTTTTATTCTTCTTTTTAGCCGCGATTGTAATGGTAGTCTGCGCGCATCATAAACCTTGGTGGCGAGTGATGATTGATTTAATCTTGTTGGGGTTGTTTATTGAGTGTGCCCAAGTGTTTATCGATGGTCGAACGGCGGATGTTATGGATTTATGGGTGGATGTCGTGGGCGTCGTGGCGGGTGGCGTTGTCGCATGGATCTGGTTATCTATTCGTTCTGTTATGCGACGCTTGTAGGGGCATGCCCCTGTGGGCGCCCCTACGTTAGGCCTGAAATTTAGGTAATATTTTGGGGACCTCTTGAAATGGAATGACTGGAATATCAGGCAACCCATTTTTAAACGGCACAGGGCGTTCGCCTTGAATCAGCGGGCGAAAGTAGTCTAATGCGGCGGGGGTTAGGTTCATGCCATCTGAGGAGATAAATTCATCGGGTACGGTTTTTTCTAAGTTCGCCACCGCACTTAAAGGCACGTTTTTAAACTGCCATTTAAAAGGGTGTTCGCTGGTTTGCTGAACAATCGGCAGTACGCCGTGCAGTCCTTGCTTGGCGGCCTCTACAGCGGCAACGCCGGCATCATACGCCATCTGCCAATCCGTTTTTGAGACTAAGTGGCTGGCGGATCGTTGTAAATAGTCGGGAATGGCGTAGTGGCTTTTAACCTTAAAGGTATCGCTGACCAGCTTGGAGATGCTGTACCCCACGCCACCCAGTTGCGTGTAATCTCGTTCGGGGGTATGTTCAATATTGGCGATGGTCAGGTAGTCACCGTTTTGGTTTCGCAACCCTTCCGAGACCGCACAGACACAGTAGCCTTTTTGATTAATCAGTTGTTGTACCTTGTTTAAAAAGGCTGTTTGATTAAAAGGGCGTTCAGCGGGCAGTAGAATCAGAGGTACATCGGGCATCACATCTTGAATTAATCCCGCCGCTAAGGTCAACCAACCGGTATTGCGCCCCATGGTCTCCATCACAAAAAATCGGGTAGAGGTGTCGTGCATTGAGAGGGTGTCGAGCGTTGCTTCTAAAAAACTGCTGGCCAAGTATTTGGCCGCACTGCCAAATCCGGGACTACAGTGTGATATCGCCAAATCGTTATCAATGGTTTTTGCCACGCCAATACAGTTAACAGGGTGGTTGTGTTGACGGCAGTAGTCGCCGACCTTTTGGGCGGTAATCATCGAGCCGTTGCCACCGTTGTAAAAAAAGGTACCAATGCGATAGGTTTTAAAAATGTCTAACATACGCGCATACTGTGCTGGGTTGTGCTCTAACGGGTCTAAATCAAAACGGCACGCTTTAAAAATCGCCCCTGGTTGGTACTTAATATTGGTTAATGACTCTGCCTCTAAGTACGACAGATCAATTAATTGCTCTTCTAAGATGCCTTTAATGCCGTTAAAAGCGCCGTACATGGTGCCAAATTGATTTGGATTGGCAAATACGGTTTCAATGACCGCTGCCGCACTGGCGTTAATGACTGCTGTTACGCCCCCTGCTTGTGCGTACAACACATTATTAATGGGGGCGGAAGTTGAAGAGGGGGGAGAAAAATTCATTGGGTTTTCCCTTGTGTGAATACGACTTGATTGTCTACGATGGTTAATGATTTTTTACCTTTTAGCAGCGCCAGAATAGGTTGGCCAATCAGCAGGTTTCGCCAGCCAGAGAAGAGCGGTTTTTCAGGTGGTTGGTTGCGTAACACCGCTAAGGTATCATTGCGTTGCAACAGTGAAGGTAAATTTAAACGGTAATCAACCGCTACTTGTTGTGCATAACCATTGAGCAGTTGAATCACCGCCTCTTCTTGTGCCGTGGCGGCGGATACTTTAGACGCAGGCTGTGGCCACTGTTCAGGGGGCTGTTCAAACACTCGATCAATCAAGGCGATCCACGTTTCGCCATGGCTCATGATTGAAGAGGCTTTAATGTGAGGGACTTTATAGAGCGCATCCACTGTTTTAGGCGGTCGTTTGGCAATCTGAATGATTACCTCATCACTCATTACCCACTTTTTCGGCTGGTTGTGGCTCATTGCAAACGTTTCTCGCCACTCCGCCAGTGCGTAAGCGATCGCTAATTGTTTGGGTTTAAAGCCTTTTATCCCCTTTAATTTTGCACCTGCGGTGCTGGGGTCAATCTTATATAAGGATGCATCCAATAATGCTTCGCACTCCTCGTTTACAGCTTTCAGCTCTTCAGGAGAGAGGTGATTTAAACAGTGTTGATATAAGGGAGCAAGGTAGCGAACATCGTCTAAAGCGTACTCTATTTGCGCTTCGGTGAGAGGTCGAGCGTGCCAGTTGGTTCGGGTTTGACTCTTATCAATGGTAATGCCAAGTGTTGTTTGAATCACGCGAGCAAAGCCCGCCATCTCGCCCAACTTTAAAAAGAGGGTCGCAATTTGGGTGTCAAAAATGGACACAGGCATCTTTTGCGCAAGTTGGTACAATACTTCAAGGTCTTGGCGAGCACTGTGAAACACTTTTAAGGTGTTGGGGTCGCAGAGCAATTCAATGAACGCAGCCAGCGCGTCTTTGCGGTCTACTTGAATACTGCTCTCTTGAATTTTAAGCGGGTCAATGATCGCCAATTCGCCTAAACTGTCTTGAATTTGTATTAAACTGAGTTCTGGATAATAAGTGTCCTCGCGCACAAATTCAGTATCAATCGCAATCCAAGTAATGTCTGGGTGATTAATGAGGTGCTGGCAGTAGTGATTCAGTTGGGATTCGGTGTCGACCGATAAAAAAGATTGTTTTGTCATAGTAGAAGAGTGTAAAAGAGTGGCGAAACCAGAGCAAGGAAATTAAGTGAAAGTGTCAGATAAAACAACAAAAATTCATATTTTGGGCATTGCAGGGACATTTATGGGCGGAATTGCTCAGTTGGCCAAAGCAATGGGCGTTGAGGTCAGCGGTTCCGATAAAGCGATTTATCCCCCCATGAGCACGCAATTAGAGCAAGCGGGCATTGCTGTATCACAAGATGACGACATCGCTTTTTTAAAAACAAACCCGAATACGGTGGTGATTGGTAACGCCAAAAGTCGCGGTCATGTTGCCGTTGAGGCCACTTTAAATACCTTACAGCCGTACACCTCAGGCCCGCAATGGTTGGCAGAAAATGTATTGCATGATCGCTGGGTGATTGCGGTGGCAGGTACGCACGGCAAAACCACGACCGCTTCGATGGTTGCATGGATTTTAGAGTATTCAGGGTTGGAACCTGGCTTTTTAATTGGGGGTGTTCCCAGTAATTTTGGGGTGTCAGCACGTTTAGGAAAGCGCCCGTTTTTTGTGGTCGAAGCGGACGAGTATGACACCGCCTTTTTTGATAAACGCTCCAAGTTTGTCCACTATCACCCCAGAACGCTTGTGATTAATAATCTAGAATTTGATCATGCCGACATTTTTGACAACCTCGCCGCCATTCAAAAACAGTTTCACCACTGCGTTCGCACCGTGCCGAACAACGGATTAATTATTACGCCCAATGATGAAAAAAACGTAGACGATGTGATTGAGATGGGGTGCTGGACACCGATTGAAACACAAGGAGAACAATCTGCCGACTGGACCTATAAACTGATACAGCCCGATGGTTCGCAGTTTACCGTGTTTTACCAAGGCAAGCGGATTGGCGAGGTCAACTGGACAATGACCGGGGAGCATAATGTACGTAATGCCTTAAGTGCTTTAGCGGCCGCACACTATGCTGGCGTAATGGCCAATTGTGCAGTAGAAGCGTTAAGTGAATTTACCGGCGTGGCTCGACGTATGAGTTTAGTCGGCACGGTAAAAACCAAAGAGGGGGGGGGAGAAATTATTATTTATGATGATTTTGCTCATCACCCAACCGCGATTGCAACCACGTTACAAGGGGCAAAAAAACAACTCAATAATACAAACAATAACAATACCAAAGCAAAACGATTGATTGCCGTCTTTGAACCGCGTTCTAACACCATGCGAATGGGGCTTCACCAAGAGACACTGCCCGCCGCTTTTCAAGAAGCAGATGCCGTTTATACCTTTATTGACCCTGATTGGAATTGGCAGTTAAACAGAGCGTCTTTTGCACAACCTGTGACCATCGCCTCAAGTTATGACCAGTTATTAGAGCAGCTCTTAGCTGATTTACAACCGGATGATACCGTAGTGATTATGAGTAATGGTAGTTTTGGTGGCATTCATCAAAATCTATTGCAACAATTGAATGCACGAGAAAGATAAGGCTTAATTATGTGGATACTGCTTGAAATAGGCTTGTTGCTCTTATTGGTGTTATGGATTGTTTGGATGATTCGACCGGTAAAAAAGAAGTAGCCAGTGCTTATGTATAGTTGGATAGCGATCTTTAGTGTCGTTTTAATCTGGTCGGGTATAGAGCCAAAAGATTCTCTCACTTGGTTTCTTGAAGTCGCTCCAGCGCTGATTGGTGTAGCGGTATTAGTGTTGACTTATCGCTCATTTCGTTTAACGCCTTTAGTCTATGTTCTTATACTGATACACTGTGTAATACTAATGGTTGGTGCACACTATACCTATGCAGAAGTCCCACTTTTTGATGAGCTAAAAACATGGTTAGATTTAGAGCGAAATAACTACGATAAACTGGGGCACTTTGCGCAAGGGTTTGTGCCTGCGATGATCGCGCGTGAAATTATTATTCGAAAAGAGATTATTAAAGGTGCTGTTTGGCAGTTCTTTTTTATCGTCTCATTCTGCTTAGGGTTTAGTGCGTTCTATGAACTTATTGAGTGGTGGGTGGCAATTGCGGTTGGAGAGAGTGCCGAGGCTTTTTTAGGAACACAAGGGTATATTTGGGATACTCAGTCCGATATGGCTTTTGCACTCATAGGCGCAGTTATTGCATTAATAACATTACGAAAAGTTCACGATAAACAGCTACGCAAGATAGGTACCTCCTCTTAAATGCAATAGAGGCGACTGCCTCAATTAAGTCTTTTAACTTGGAGTACTCATGATGAACGCTGAAAAGAACCAAACCCCTGAAAAATCTAAAGTGTATCTGATCGGCAGTGGCATTGCTTCACTGGCGAGCGCCGTTTACCTTATTAAGGATGCGGGTGTCCCCGCTCAAAATATCTCTATTTTAGAGCAGGATAATATCGCTGGCGGGGCTTGCGATGGTGCTGGCAGTGCCGAAACAGGCTATGTCGTACGTGGCGGGCGAATGCATGAGAAGCACTATGTGTGTTACTGGGATCTGCTGTCGAATATTCCCTCCTATGATGATCCAAATATTTCAGTTACTGAAGAGTCTTTTGAATTCAATAGTCGTTTTATCTCCCATGCACAAGCGCGCCTACTGAAAGCGGGAAAAAAGGTCGATGTTTCAACCTATGGTTTATCGCTAAAAGATCAAGCGGATCTTGTTAAGTTGACCTTTGTTTCAGAAGCCTCTTTAGGCAATCAGCGTATTGAGGATTGGTTTCATGCCGATTTTTTTGAGACCAATTTTTGGTACATTTGGACGACCATGTTTGCGTTTCAAAAATGGAGCAGTTTGGCTGAAATGCGCCGTTATATGAAGCGTTTTATTCACCTAGTTGATGGTTTGCATCAGCTGGGAGGCGTTATGCGAACCAAGTATAACCAGTATCACTCAGTGATTCTTCCTCTACAACGGTACCTACAAGAGAAGGGCGTTCATTTTAAGATGAATACCCAAGTGACCGATATTGATTTTAACCTCTCAGCGGATAAAAAAACCGCCACGATTCTCTATGTGGTTGATAAAGATGGTGTTGAAGATGAGATTGTGTTGAGTAAGCATGATTATGTTTTCATGACCAATGGATCCATTACCGAAAGCACTGATAAAGGTGCATGGAATCGAGTGCCAGTGCTGAAAGAGAAAGCAAGTTCTGGGGCATGGATGCTTTGGGAGAGAGTGGCTAAAAAAGATAGAGCCTTTGGAAATCCTGCCGTGTTTAGCGATAACATTGCGTTGCAAAAGTGGTACTCATTTACAGCGACATTAAAAGACGATACCTTTCACGACTATATGGAAGATTTTACTGGAAACGTAGACGGGACGGGGGGATTAGTCACGATGACGGACTCGAATTGGTTGATGTCGATTGTCATTGCGCGGCAACCACACTTTCCAGATCAGCCAAAATCGGTCAAAATATTTTGGGGTTATGGGCTTTACCCTGATCGAAAAGGAAACTATATCAAGAAAAAAATGTCAGAGTGCACGGGGGAGGAAATTTTAGAGGAGCTGTGGTATCACTTAAAGGTACAAGACTTAATGAGACCTGTTGTTGAAGCAGGTAAAATCATCAACTGTATTCCAGTTGCCATGCCATTTATTGATAGTTTATTTATGCCCCGCTCTGCTGGGGATCGCCCAGAGGTACTGCCAAAGGGAACCACCAATTTTGCTTTTTTAGGGCAGTTTGCAGAAGTGCCTAAAGATTGTGTGTTTACGGTAGAGTACTCTGTGCGTTGTGCTCAAATGGCGGTTTATGGACTGTTTGAAACGGATAAAAAGGTTTTGCCCGTCTATGATTCTGTTCACAAAATAGAGTACCTAATTGCGGGAATGAAGGCGCTGGCTCGGTAGCGTAAATTCACTGTTATGCAGAGGGTTATTAGGACGAAAATACGCAATTAAACTATCTGACCAGCGCTGGGCACGCTTTGGTAAGCCACTCTCTAAATAGTAGTGCACTTGTGCGAGTACCGCTTGTTGAAAGGTTTCTGATGGCCCCGAGTCGCCCGTTAGGTTATCGGCACTAAAGTGAAAGGTGAAGTTAGCGGAGTGCGAAAAAATCCACTCTAAGGCTTGAGGTTTGATTTCAACCTGTTCAAATTTAGCTTGCTGTGCAGGGGTTCGCCCGTCTGGAATATACCAGTAGCCAAAGTCCTCTAATAAGCGACGCTCTTTACCTGCAACACACCAGTGAGCAATTTCGTGCAGCGCACTGGCAAAGAAACCATGTGCAAAGATAATGCGGTGGTGAGGGTGGTTGGCATCGGCTGGACGATAGATGGGTTCTTCTTCACAGCAAACCAATAGGGTGTTATGAGACTCTAAAAAGAGTTGATTAAATCGTTCAACCAGTATTTTAGGGGTATGGAGAGTGGGGTCGGTTTTTATCATAGTAAGAATTTAAAAAGCGGTGTATTGAATTTTATTAATGTACCAAAATTGTTTTCCATTGGGGGTATCAACAGTGACCTCATCATCAACCGATTTACCAATTAAAGCACGCGCCATGGGTGCATTAATGCTAATGGCATTTTTTTGTGGGTCAAATTCATCGGCACCCACAATACGGTACTGAACCACAGTACCTGCCTCATTTTCGAGTTCCACCCAAGCGCCAAAAAAGACTTTGCCATCTTGTTGGGGGGAGTACTCTACAATTTGCAACACTTCCAATCGTTTTTTCAAAAAGCGAATACGTCGATCAATCTCACGTAAACGGCGCTTCCCCTCTTTGTATTCCGCATTTTCAGAGCGATCGCCGTGTGCCGCAGCAATCGTCACCTCTTTGGTGACGTGCCGGCGTTCAACACGCCAGAGGTAGTCGAGTTCTTTTTCGAGTTGGGTACGACCTTCTCGAGTAATTAAATTGGCTCTTTCAGACATGATTTATTCAGGATACCACGGGGAGTTTTCGGCGGTTTCATACTGGGTGCGAAAGTGTTTTTTGAGCAGTTTAATTGAACCGTTCTTTTTAACCGCTTGGCAACCTCCGAGTTCATTTAACAGTTTATTAAAACGGTGCTGACGCTCTAATTTTAACGCTTTTACATCTGGATCAAGATAGGTTTTTATAAAGTTATTGGCGGTTAAACTGTATTTAGTAACATATAAACGATTGACCTGATTCAGTGATTTAGACACGCTAATGCCACGGCAACGTTTATTGTAAGCATCGGTGAGCAAGGCGATTTCAATTAAGTCAATGTGGGTTTGAAGTTCTGGACTATTGGCGTTAACGGATTGTTCGGCCAAAGAGGGGGGGGAGAAAGTTAACAAACAGGCTATAAACAGGCTCTGAACACTAATGATACAAGTGGGAAGATGAGTTTTCGTGGTCATGAATGTCCTTAATGTTTTTAATACGCATTGATTATAGTGTAATCGAATAGGCATTGACATTAAAAAGCCCGCATAAGCAGGCTATTTTTAGAGCAATGGTTAAGGTCGCGTGCTTTTAAGAGTTTGAAGTGCCATTCATTTGTTTTTACGTCGGTACTGTAATCCCATAAGCATCATGAGACCTGCACCAAATAGCATTAGGCTTGGAGGTGCTGGTACGGGAGATACGGGAGAAGTAAGGGGTTGTTTTTCTATTAAGGAGGATTCGAAAAAGTTCCCAAATAATTGTAGTTCAGTGAGGTGATAGACATTGTCACCACCAGAAGCGGAGATTCGAAGATACCTTGCTTCAACAGCCGAAAAATCCATGATAGCAATGTATTCTTCATTCAGGCTGTCACTACTCATGGTGTCCATCCCCCAAAAGATTTCTCCATCCTCTGGGATAATTGTAAATAGGTTTGACCAGTTGATTTCATCCAGTGAGTAATCTACGTGGTAGTAATCGTTTGTATCTACTTCAATCAATACATCTTGAATGGTAAGCGCAGTTCCTAAGTCCACTGTAATACTTGCTTCTGTTCCTGTCCACCAAATGCTATTTGAGTAAATGGTGTAGTTGTCAGTTATGATGTTTTCAAAAAAAATACCATCCAAAATGGTATCTTGATTAATGGTATATAAGTCTGTTGTCTCAACTTTTTCTATTGAAATCGGTATAGATGCATTGACCATCTGAATATTGGATAACGTTAAAATGCTGGTAAGGAGTCCAGTAAATAATGATTTCATTCGTAAAAAGTCCACTGGTTAGAGTACGGTGCTATTTGTAATAAAGACGGTAGTCTACCTGCCCTTAAATAAAAAATCCACTAAAAATAGAGGGGGAATTTAAGGTATGTTTAAGGCATTTTTAGAAGGTCTAATTGGCGTTCTTGATGTGGCTCATCTTCGTTAATTCGACTGGAGGTTGGACCGGTTTGATTTTTGTATTTGGCATCGGCACGTTTGTTGTAAGGTTTTTCAACGGCGCTGGAGAGGGTTTCAAAGTTGATGGCACAAATATCCATCCCTGGACGTAGGGCAAGGGGGAGTTTACCGCTGTTGAAAATTTCGAGTACGATTTGTCCGTGCCAGCCGGGGTCAATTCGGTGGGCGGTAACGTGTACCATTAAGCCTAGGCGCGCTAAGCTGGAACGACCGTCTAACCAGCCAACTAAATCGTCAGGCAGGGTGATGGATTCAAAGGTGGCGGCCAGTGCGAGTTCTCCTGGGTGTAAAAAAAAGGCTTTGTCGTCTGGAATGAGTATTTCATCCCCCATAACGGTATCCATAATTTTTTGCACTTCATCTTTTGGCCCGCTTAGGTCAATGTAGGGCGCGGTATGGTCATTAAATACACGAAAGCGATTGTCGAGTCGCAAATCGACACTAATGCCTTTAATTTTACTGGCATC
>JALSJT010000157.1 GCA_026989175.1 Thiomicrorhabdus sp.
TGGCGAAATAAATTACACGGTTCAAGATGCCCCCGCGATTTTACAGCGTATTCGCCACCATTTTGCCTCAGAAAACCCTATCATTGATGAGACCGATGGTTTAAGCCTTGAGTTTGCACAATGGCGCATGAATATCCGTAGTTCCAATACTGAACCGCTGTTAAGACTGAACATTGAAGCACGTGGCGATGCCAAATTGGTGGCTGAAAAAGTGGCTGAGGTTGAAGTGCTTATTCATGCTTAGTTATTTACATGCTTATCATGCTGGCAACTTTGCCGATGTGTTAAAACACACCTGCTTGATTCACACGCTTGACTATTTGGCGCAAAAACCTAAGCCCTACTTTTATTTAGATACGCATTCAGGGCCTGGGCTGTATCGTTTAGACGACAGTGAATCGCAAAAAAACTGTGAATATCAAAATGGTATTGGGCCGCTTTGGGAAGCGCAGAATTTACCCGAAGCCATTGAGCGCTATCGCTCGGTTATTCAAAACTGTAATCAGGCGAACAGTGAAACAGATTTAACCTATTATCCCGGTTCACCATGGCTCGCTGCCGAACTCTCTCGCCCGCAAGACCGTTTAAGCTTTTGCGAACTTCACCCCCGAGAGAACGAAGTGCTCACACAAAACTTTCAACGTGATCGCCGAATAAAAGTCTTTCATCAAGACGGTTTTCAAACCGCCATTGCCACCCTGCCGCCCAAAGAGCGCCGTGGATTGGTACTGATTGATCCGCCTTATGAGGTGAAACAAGACTACCAACGAGTGGTTGAAGTGTTAACCGCCTGCCAGAAACGGTTTGCGACCGGCACTTATGCCATTTGGTACCCTGTGGTAAAACGAAGCACCATTGATACACTACTGCACCAACTCAAACAGAGTGGTATTAAAAACATTCAAGTGTTTGAACTCGGGTTGCAAGCAGATACCAGTGAGCGAGGCATGACCTCCAGCGGAATGATTCTAATTAATCCACCGTGGACGTTATGGCGAGCAATGGAAAAGAGTTTGCCCTTTCTAGCCAAGCAACTGGGGGGCGACAAAGGGGTTTATCGAATGGAGCAATTGGTTGCAGAATAGACCCCACCCCAACCCTCCCCTTGGCAAGAGGAGGGAGCTAAAAAAATCTGTCTTTGCGGCTTAAACTTACCAACTCCTCCCCTTTAACAAGGGGGAGGTCGGGAGGGGGTTAGCGTACTCGCTGCAACCAAACCAGTGCCACCGCCAGCAACAGCAGTGCAGGCAGAAACGCGCCCAACACCACTGGCCAGTGGTACACCACGGTCAAGTTACCGACCAGTTGATTTAACAGATGAAAACCCATCCCCAACAACACGCCTAAAAAGACCCGTTGCCCCATACTGACTTGGCGAATGGAGCCAAAAATAAGTGGGAAGACAATCGCAATCATTGCAATCACTAATAACGGCATAGAGACTTTTCGCCAAAACTCCAGTTGATACGCCCCCGTATCCAGATCATTGGCTTGCAAGAATTGGATGTATTGATGCAGATCCATCAGGCTCAAATAACGGGTTTCAATGTCAAGATTTTGCAGGGTTTCTGGGGTTAAGGGAAACGACATCTGCAACGTCTCTAATCGCTCTAAGCTCACCGAGAGTTGTGGCAACAATGGTATATCGGGCAAAACCAACGTCGGTTCATTCAATGTTATTTGCTGCTCCACCGCATCTTTAAAGTGCCAAGCCCCCTCCTGATA
>JALSJT010000158.1 GCA_026989175.1 Thiomicrorhabdus sp.
TAGTCGATTGGTAATAATCGTTAAGTTTCCTTTTTTTCTTGAGACGGTGAATAGATCATACGGTTTTGCCAGTGGCTCGCCTATAAACAGTCCTTCACTCGGTTGTAGAACCGATTTCCAGTACGCCTCGATGAGTGTTTCGCCTTGTAAATAGCGTGGGATGACGATTTCAGGGTTGGGGAACTTCTGTACAAAATTACAGGGTTCAACCACTGTACCATAACTGCCTGTTACCCCAGCCTCTAACCATCGAAATGCTTTCATTTGACCTTGTTCGCTTAAGCCTCTTCCACCTGTTGAGGTGAGGTGATCTGCAATGGCGCCGGGTAAGTAGTGGTTGGTTTGTATTTGTGGTACCTGCTTTAGCCCTGTTTGGTAAAACATAATATCTTGCTTTTCCGTGATAAAGTTGGGGATGGCTTGGCTTTGTGCATCTAAAAAGTGTACTTTCATTAGCGGGTGGCTGGGGAGTTTTTTGGAGAATCGTTTAAACAGGTAGCTTCGAGTACTTCGGGCTCTGTCGGTGGTTTTGATTAAGTAGGCATGTGCTTCTGGACGTGTACCGTCAGATTCGACCCCGCGTTGAACCAGTACATGAATGGCTTCATAGTTTTTTCCAGTGAGCAGCATTGTTGGCCGTATTTTTAGATCAGTCCAGGGCTGTGTGCTGTTGGAATTAAAGTAGGGTGAGTTGGCGGTTGGAAAGCAGCCTTTCTTTTTGGGTTGACACCATTTTTGCTCATAGCCAAAAGCAAGCGCACTGGTAATCGACATGCAACCTACACGATAAGGCGCTTGCCAAGTGGCAACAAACGCTTGAATATCATCGCCCACTTGTGCCATTAAGTTTTGGTAAAGTGTGTTAAATTGCTTGGGAGATATATTGGCGTTGTTGGGCAGGTCGATATAGAAAATATGGGCTTCAGGAATGTTACGCGCTTGCTTATAAAGTAGGGCGGTACGCAGTGAGAGCTCGTCACTGTTTTTAACTAAGAGCCCAATATTTTGAGCCGTAATTCCTTGCTGAGGCAGCTCTACCGTAGGAGTCGTAGTGGGGGTGGTTGAACAACTGGCAAGCAGTAGGCCGATGAGTCCAATCTGGATGGTTTTTATAAATGGTTTAAGCATAGCAACTTTATTGTAATAGTAACGTTAAACTATCATACTGTAAGAGGCTTTTGCACGAAAGGATGCTCGGATAAAAAAGGCTGAAAGAAATATGTGTGGTTTTTGTGGCTTCCCTTTCGTGCAAAGGCCTTTTGCTATCTTATTTGGTTGAATCATGTCATATACACCACCTTTTACAATTACTTCGAAAACGCTGAATCTCGTTGCTGAGATAAGCGAATCTGTTGGGCGTTTGTCAGAAACAAAAGAGGCGTCACAGGCATTGCATTTACGTCGAGTGAATCGAATTCGTACGATTCAAGGCTCGTTAGCGATTGAAGGAAATACGCTTTCAGAAGCTCAAATTACTGCCGTGTTAGAGGGTAAGAGGGTGATGGCACCGCCCAAAGAGGTGCAGGAGGTTAAGAATGCCTTAGCGGCTTATGATGCTTTTGAACGCTGGAAAGCCCATCGTGAGAAGGACTTGTTAGAGGCGCATCAACGATTAATGTTAGGGCTAGTCGATGAGTTGGGCGTCTATCGTTCTGGCGGTGTGGGTGTGATGAATGGCTCAGAGGTCATTCACATGGCGCCGCCTGCAAATCAAGTGCCGCGTTTAATGGCGGACTTATTGGATTGGGTTCAGCAAGCAGAGTATCATCCGCTTATTATCAGTTCGGTATTTCATTATGAGTTTGAGTTTATTCATCCTTTTGTGGATGGTAATGGACGAATGGGGCGATTATGGCAAAGTCTCATTTTAGCTGAATGGCACGAGCTCTTTGCTAATTTGCCTGTGGAAAACTTAGTTTATCGTCAGCAAGCGGAGTATTATACGGCTCTGTCTCAAAGCACTGCGCAAGCGGATTCTGCGCCTTTTATTGAATTTATGTTGAGCATGATCTCTCAGGCACTCAAAGAGCAAATCAATACCCCGCAAGCCACCCCGCAAGCTGTTCTTGAGATTATTAATAAATACCCTGACTTAACCCAATATGCAACAAAGCCAAGAAGTCGGCAGGAGCTACAACTATTTTGTGGTTTAAATGATCGAGAGCATTTTCGAAAAACAGTGCTTAAGCCTTTATTACTGCATGGTTGGTTGCTGTTAACCTTACCAGATAAGCCAAAGAGTCCAAAGCAGCGGTATGTTTATAAGGGGTGAAAAATAGAGATGAGTCTTGAATCGTCTCGTAAGGTGAGGTGATTAAGGGGGATAATCGAATCAAAGGTAAGTTAAATCTGAATAACAAAGAAATTGGTACGACCGAGTGGATTCGAACCACCGACCCCCACCATGTCAAGGTGGTGCTCTAACCAACTGAGCTACGGTCGTACTATAAAAGAGTCACACGTTTTTAGATTAAAACGTATGGTACCAGTGGGCGGACTCGAACCGCCACGCCCGCAAAGGCAACGGATTTTGAATCCGTCATGTCTACCAATTCCATCACACTGGCAAAATATGAGACACTTGAGTAAGTGGATGCATGAATAAAAACGGTTAAAATTTCTCTGAACGTTGTTAGAAAACTTGCGAATAGCAGAGCTATTCACTTCACTTTCTGCCTAGTTCAGAAAAATTTTACCTCATTTTTCTTTCATCCCCCACTCACACAATGCTCTCATGATGTCTGCGGCGAATTATAGAGAGTCGGTATAGGCATGTCAACTGAAATCTACCTGCTTTAAAGGGGACGCTACCCTTTTAAGTGAGGTATCGATGAGGAATCTACTTTTATTTATGCCATAAAAGGGTAGCGTCCCCTTTAAAATACCCTTTAAAGCAGGGTTGTCCCTACGGGAGATTAACCGCTTGAATATAAAGGTCTAATCGGGGAGAATAGCGCCCCTATATTAGATTAGCCCAAGGCCATCCTTTCGTGAAACGACAAGACTTTTTTTTTGAACTTCCAGATCACCTAATAGCACAACAGCCCGCCGCAGAACGTCGTGGCAGTCGATTGCTGGTGATGCAGCCTGACGGTGGTGTGGAAGATGTGCAGTTTCCTGATTTGCTCAATTATGTTCAGCCGAATGATTTGTTGGTGTTTAATAATACCAAAGTGATTCCTGCTCGCCTGTTTGGTCAGAAAAGCACGGGGGGGCAAATTGAGCTGTTGATTGAACGCGTGTTGGATGAGCAGACCTTATTAACGCATATTCGTTCCAGTCGTTCACCAAAGGTGGGCGCGGTGTTGCAAATTGAAGGGGCGTTTGAGGTTGAAGTGATTGGCCGTCAAGAGGCGTTGTTTGTGGTAAAGGTGTTGTCATCGGATGTGTCGGCGCTGGAGCTGATTGAAGCACATGGCCACATGCCCTTACCCCCTTATATTGAACGTGAGGAGGATGTAGAGGCGGATAAAGAGCGCTATCAAACCGTGTACTCCGAAAAACCTGGTGCCGTGGCGGCGCCAACCGCAGGGTTGCATTTTGATGAGGCGTTGTTGCAGGCGATTCAGGATAAGGGCGCACAGATTGGATTTGTGACCTTGCATGTGGGCGCGGGCACTTTTAAACCGGTTCAGGTGGATGAGATTACAGAACACGTCATGCACTCGGAGTATTTAGAGGTGGATCAGACCTTGGTCGATCAAGTTAAACAAACGCGCGCTAAAGGTGGACGCGTGTTTGCAATTGGCACAACATCGGTTCGCTGTTTGGAGAGTGCCGCCAGTTTTAGTGAAACAGGTGAGTTGGCGCCCTATCAAGGGGAGACGGATATTTTTATTACCCCAGGCTATCAATTTAAAGAGGTGGATGTATTGTTTACCAATTTTCACCTGCCAGAATCTACGTTGATTATGTTGGTCTCTGCGATGGCGGGGTATGAACGTACCATGGCGGCATATCAACATGCCGTTGCACAGGAGTATCGCTTTTTCAGTTATGGGGATGCGATGCTGGTGTTTCCTAAAACGTAAATCTCTTTTCGATGGGCAATCATAACTAGCGCTGCTGTTTTAATCTCCCCTATAATTTTTAAGTGAGTCAGAACCAAAATGGAATTTGAATTAGATAATACAGACGGACGTGCGCGCAGAGGGCGTTTAAAATTCGCGCGTGGCGTGGTTGAAACCCCAGCTTTTATGCCGGTTGGAACCTACGGTTCGGTAAAGGGCATGACCCCAGAAGAGATTGAGGAGACGGGGGCGCAAATTATTTTAGGCAATTCCTTTCACCTGTCGCTTCGTCCGGGAACGGATATTATTGAGTTGCACGGTGATCTACACGATTTTATGAATTGGAAAGGCCCTATCTTGACGGATTCAGGTGGGTTTCAGGTCTTTAGTTTGGGTAAAATGCGCAAGATCAAAGAGGAGGGCGTGACCTTTAATAGCCCGGTGAATGGCGCTAAAATTTTTATGGGGCCAGAGGAGTCGATGGAAGTTCAGCGTAAGTTAGGCGCGGATATCGTGATGATTTTTGATGAGTGTACTCCGTATCCTGCTGAACATTCGGTTGCTAAGGAATCTATGGAGCTCTCCATGCGCTGGGCAAAACGCTCCAAAGAGGCGCATGGTGATAATCCTGCGGCACTGTTCGGCATTGTGCAAGGTGGCATGTATGAGGATTTACGAAAAATCTCTTTGGATGGGTTAACTGAAATCGGCTTCGATGGGTATGCTATTGGCGGTTTATCAGTCGGTGAACCTAAGGAGGAGATGATGGCGACTTTAGATTATACCGAGCCACACATGCCCAAAGACAAACCCCGTTACTTAATGGGCGTAGGAAAACCAGAAGATTTGGTCGAAGCGGTACGCCGTGGTATTGATATGTTTGATTGTGTTATGCCCACACGTAATGCTCGTAATGGCTTTCTGTTCTCTCGTCAAGGGGTGGTAAAGTTAAGAAATGCTAAGCATAAAATAAACCTAGGTCCGATTGATAAAGAATGCCGTTGTTATACCTGTCAGAACTATAGTGTGTCGTATCTACACCACTTGGATAAGTGCAAAGAGATACAGGGTGCACGATTAAACACCATTCATAATTTGCACTATTATCAAGATTTGATGCAGGGGATGCGGGATGCGATTGAGCAAAATGCACTGGAAGATTTTGTGGCGGACTTTTATCAAGGAATTGGACGACCCGTACCTGAGCTAAATGTTGTTGAAAAGTAGTGTTGTAAGGGTGATTTAGTTGAGATTTTTTGGTTAAGCTGTGCCACAATACAGCGGTTAATTTTTATAGAGACCTTTGTACGAAAGGATGCACGGATAAAAAAGGCTGAAATACGCCTGATTGTTGTTGAAAATCTTGCGAATACCTAGGTATTCCCTGCAATTTTTGTCTCAATCAGTCACGTTTCATCGCTTTTTTCTCTCGTCCCCCTTTTATCCAAAGGTCTCTTACACTATTTTTGGAGATGAATTTTATGAGCTTTTTTATCAGTGACGCAATGGCAGAAGGTGCTGCCGCTTCGACAGGCAGTGGTTGGGAAGGTATTATCCCGTTGGTTTTATTATTTGTGGTGTTCTACTTCTTATTGATTCGTCCGCAACAGAAGAAAGTAAAAGAGCACAAAGCGTTGGTTGAAGCGATTAAGAAAGGCGATGAAGTCATTACTTATGGCGGAATGGCCGGTAAAATTGTTGAGATGAACGATACGTTTTGTGATGTTGAAATTGCTGACAACGTGGTGGTTAAAATCGAACGTCAAAATATTTCACGCTTGTTGCCAAAAGGCACACTAAAAGGCGAGTAATTACGTTTGAAACCATAAAAGGGGCTTTTAGCCCCTTTTGTTGTTTCTGAGTGTTTAATGTAAGGTTACGTATGTAGAAGCCTTTGCTCGAAAGGATGTCTAGATAAAAAAGGTTGAAATAGGTTTGATTTCTTCTCTTTTTCTCTCACATCCCGCTCATGCAAAGGTCTTATGTTGCTACAAAAATTGTGGTAAAAAATTTCTCCCCCCCCTTAGACTTTGAAAAATGGAATAACGTGTATGTTTCAAACACAGCAAAAAATCATGTCGAATAAGTACCCTGCATGGAAATACTTATTATTGATTGTGGTCACCGTCATCGGTATGACTTATGCCTTGCCGAACTTGTTTGGTGAAGATCCCGCCGTACAAATTTCACCGGCTAAGTCCGTAACGTTTACGACCGATACGCAAGAACAGGTGGCCAGTGCGTTGGCGTTAGCCAATATTCCAGTAAAATCCTCAGTATTTGAGGGAGGGCGCTTTTTAATTCGCTTTGAGGGCACCGAAGACCAGCTGAAAGCCAAGTCGATTTTAAAAGAGTTGCTTGGGCGAAAAGCCATTGTTGCCTTAAATTTAGCCCCTGCTACGCCTGATATTTTAAGAAGTTTAGGCGCGGCACCCATGTATTTAGGATTGGATTTACGGGGGGGGGTTCACTTCTTAATGGATGTCGATATGGGGGTTGCAGTCTCCAAAGCCTATTTGCGCTATGTGGATGAGATTAAAAGTATTTTGCGTGAAAGCAAAGTTCGCTACTTATCGGTTGAGATGGACGGCGATACGTTGGCGGTTAAGTTTAAAGACATTCCTACCATGGAAGCGGGGTTGGCGGTTTTAAATGAGAAATACAGCGAACGTTTTATTGTAAAGCCGATTGAAGAGACCGCGAGTCCACAGGTTCAATTGCGCTTCACGGATCAAACGATTGCCGAGACTCAAAAATTTGCCTTACAGCAAAATATTACCACGTTGCGTAATCGTGTTAACGAACTGGCGGTGGCAGAACCGGTTATTCAGCAACAAGGTGAACGTCGTATTGTGGTTCAGTTGCCGGGTATTCAAGATACTGCGCGTGCCAAAGAGATTTTAGGGGCAACCGCAACGCTGGAGTTTCGTTTGGTTGAGGAGCGTGGCGATGCATATCGTGCCGATAAAACCGGTTATGCACCGCACGGTTCAATTGTCTATCACTTTAGAGACGGTCGTCCAATTCTGTTAAAACGTGGCATTATTGTGGACGGTGAAAACGTGGTCAGTGCATCGTCGGGGATTGATCCAGAGCAAGGTTCGGCGATGGTTAACGTGAGTTTAGATGGGGTTGGCGGGCGTAAAATGCTGGCAACCACCAAGAAGAACGTCGGTAATCGTATGGCGGTGGTCTTTATTGAGCGTCGTGTTGAAACGGTGATGGAAAATGGTGTGAAGGTGAAAAAACGCATCATAACCAAAGATGTTATTAATGCCGCCGTTATTCGTGGTCAATTTGGAGATCGTTTTCAAATTACTGGGCTAGACTCACCGCAAGAAGCACAAGATTTAGCGTTACTGTTACGTGCGGGTGCTCTGGCGGCTCCAATGGAAATTGTGGAAGAGCGTACCGTTGGGCCAAGCTTAGGGCAAGACAACATCAACCAAGGGTTTATGTCGGTTATTGTCGGTTTTATTTTGGTACTGATTATGATGGTGTGGCGTTATAAATATTTTGGTATGGTTGCCAACGTCGCCTTAGCATTGAACTTGGTTATTATTGTCGCAGTGTTGTCGATGTTACAAGCCACTTTAACATTGCCAGGGATTGCTGGAATTGTCTTAACCGTGGGGATGGCGGTCGATGCCAATGTACTGATTTTTGAGCGGATACGAGAGGAGTTGCGGATACGCGGTACCAGTATTCAAGCTGCGATTCATTCGGGGTACGAAAAAGCCTTTGTAACCATTGCCGATGCCAATATTACCACCTTGCTTGCGGCGGTCGTACTGTTTAGCTTTGGAACGGGACCGATTAAAGGGTTTGCAATTACACTCTCCATCGGAATTTTAACTTCCATGTTTACCGCCATCGTTGGAACTCGTGCCATTATTAATTTAATGTACGGCAACAAACGCGTTGAAAAGCTTTCAATTTAGGATTCAGGCATGACTACAGCAGAAATGAACAACGAAGTACAAACCACCAACATTAACTTTATGGGGCAGCGTTATCTTGCGATGATTCTGTCGGCCATTTTAATTATCGCCTCATTTGCTGGATTGTGGATCAAAGGGCTTAATTTTGGGATCGACTTTACGGGTGGAACCTTAATTGAGTTGTCCTACCCAACGCCTGTGGAACTGCCAGAGTTACGCAGTAACTTAAGCGAGTCAGGGTTTGGGCAAGCGATTGTGCAACACTTTGGTTCAGCCGAAGATGTACTGATTCGTATCGCCCCGCAAGATGGCTTAAACTCCGCCCAGTTAAGCAATCAAGTGCTGGATGCCTTAGCGGCGGCAACCGAAGAGGAGATTACGCTGCGCCGTGTGGAGTTTGTTGGGCCACAAGTTGGTGATGAGCTAACTGAAGACGGTGCCTTAGCGGTATTGTACGCCCTGTTTGGGGTGTTGATTTACGTGGCGCTGCGTTTTGAGTGGCGTTTTTCCGTTGGCTCGGTGGCAGCATTGGTACACGATGTTATTTTAACCATCGGAGTCTTTGCATGGACAGGGATGCAGTTTGATTTAACCGTATTGGCTGCGATTCTCGCCGTTATCGGGTACTCATTAAATGACACCATCGTGGTGTTTGACCGAGTACGCGAAAACTTTAGAACCATGCGAAATGGAACTCCGGTTGAAATCACCAATATCGCGGTGAACCAAATGTTGTCACGTACCATCATGACCTCTGCCACCACCTTAGTGGTGTTGTTGTCACTGTTCTTTTTAGGGGGGGAAATTATTCACGGTTTCGCGACAGCACTGATTATTGGCGTGGTGGTCGGAACCTACTCCTCTACCTATGTTGCCAGTGCCGTTGCCTTGCTACTGGGTGTGTCTAAAGAAGATCTCATGAAAGCACCTAAAGATGAAGTGAATACCGAGAGTGAAGAAGCGGAATTACAGCGTCTATTTTTAGAGCAAGAAGCTAAACGTGAAGCGAAAGAGGCATTAAAAGAGCAAAAGGCTGAGAAAAAGAGAGGTAAAAAATCGAAAAAAACCAATGCTCCTGAGTAATCCTTTCGTGCAGAGGTCTCTCTAAATATCTAGCCTTAAGTGGGATTCAATCTCACGGATAAGCGCTCGTGGAACCTCTTGCTGTTCGGCAAGGGGGCGCCAATTTGAAATCTGTTCAATGGTTTCGTCCAAGATGTGGTCGATTTTTTTTCGATTAAATAGAGGGCTTATTTTTTCTAAACTGTAAAAATCACTTCTTATAAAATCATCTCGCTTACCATTCAGTGTCATCCAATGGCTGTTCACCCATTTACTTCCTGGTTTATAGCTGTAAGCTAAGTCATACGCAGGGGCGAGTTGCCATTGGTTTTTAGGGTTTAAGGTAAAGGCGATGTTTTTAGAGTGGTCGTCATGGTTGCGAGCCACAATATTAAAGACCATGCGTTTAAACAGCTGCTCTGCTGTTTTGGCGGAGAGCTTAAGGGTTCTTGCAAGTTGAAACAGTTCGGCATAAGAGTAGCTTCCCGTTGCCTTGTAGTCTACGTGTGCGATGCCATTGAGTGTTTGTACATGAACTTTTTGATTGCCAATTCGGTCAAATCGTTGGGTAATAAAATGGCGCCGATTACCTTCATTTAATAATCGGCAAGGCATCATCTCAATGCCACAGTTTTTGGCGAGCAAGGAGTACACATACTCCATTGCACCGTACCCCATTGGATCGCCAAAGGTCTCTTGATTTTGATGGTGTTCACTTACCCCATCAAATTTCATTAAGTAATGGCTAAAACCTTTGGGCGCATTGGTTTGACCTGAACGTACTTGGGTAAAGTCCTCATTAAAGGCCAGTACCGCCTTGGGTCTCGCACCACCGGCACTCATTCCAACCGAAAGTAACGACATCATCGCTTCGTGGTCTTCCTGACCCGATTGGGTTAAGTGAACGCTAAATTGTTGTCGGCTGTCCAAGATGTTTTGTGCAACCTGTACCAGTAATTCAATCTCTACCGCATGAGATGCATTGAGGTTTTTCATGCGAGTGGCGGGTGCGTATTCCAGCGCACCCATGCCGCGTTTTCCAGTGTATTGCAGTCGTTGTAATGGCGTGATCTCTTCAGGATGCTTTCCTTGGCTTGCCACCAGTGCATTTAATACCGCATTACCAAAGGCATCGGGTAGCGAGTCGGCAATCAGCCCTGGTAACCCTTTAAAGGTCGCATAATTTAGATTGGGAAAGGTATAGATTTGTGAAGAGAGCGGCATTTTAATGGGCGATAGCTCAATGCCTGTTTGAATAAATTCAGGGGTGTATTCAAATGACCCTACGCCTGTGTTGGAATCAAAACTCACCGCACCCACGGTGTGTGCTCTATAATGAATGCGGACGACTTCCATTACCATTCAGCGGTCTCCTCGTTTTTTAAGTCGTGATGTCGGCCAGAAGCACGTTGCCGTTTTTTGCCTTGTAACTTAGCCAGTTGGAGTGGCGAAATGGTTTGTGGCGGTAACAATGCATTGAGATTGTCGCTGAGTTCAAGCGCGCTCATAATGGCGACTAGGGCTTCCAGCTGAACATGGCCTTTTTCGGCATTCATGATAGTTTTACGGCTTAATCCGGTGCGCTCAGCCACCTCTACTTGAGTCAGGTTCGTATTTAGCCTTGCCTGCTTGAGTCGGTCGCCAAGTATTTGGGCGACTGCTGCGGGGGATTGCTGGTTGATATTCATTGTTTTATACGGCTTATCTATTTTTATCTTATAAGTGTAAGGTTCTATTTTTTTAACCTTATATGGCTTAGAGCGAGTTAATGTCCTATTATTTGACCCTTAGTAGTAGTGTGTATAGGTTTTTGAGTTAGCGTAGCAGTTTGTAATTAAAATAGCAATGAAATCAACGGTTAGGTTGCTACTCTACGGTTTTATTTGTAGAATGCGCATCTCTCATTATTTTCCTTCCCCCCCTTTTTTTAAGAGATGGTACTTCCCTTATGGCAGACAGTAATTTTCTTCAAGAGATGAACAAGCGAAGAACGTTTGCAATTATCTCTCACCCTGATGCAGGTAAAACAACCGTTACTGAAAAACTGTTGTTGTACGGGGGTGCAATTCAGATGGCGGGTGCGGTTAAAAGTCGTAAAACCAGCCGTGCCGCAACGTCAGATTGGATGAAAATGGAGCAGGAACGGGGTATTTCAGTTGCCTCTTCCGTCATGCAGTTTCCCTATCGTGACGTGATGATTAACCTGCTGGATACGCCGGGGCATGAAGACTTTTCGGAAGATACCTATCGTACCTTAACCGCCGTAGACTCCGCCTTAATGGTGATTGATGTCGCCAAAGGGGTTGAGGATCGCACTATCAAACTGATGGAAGTGTGTCGGTTACGCACCACACCGATTTTGACCTTTATTAACAAAATGGATCGTGAAGGCAAAGACCCGATTGATCTATTGGATGAGGTCGAGTCGGTATTAAAAATTGACTGTGCACCGATGACATGGCCGATTGGCATGGGGAAGCGTTTTAAAGGGATTTATCATCTGTATAACGATACCATTCGTCTATTTGGCGTTACAGATGGTCAACGTGCGGGGGTAGGGGAGTTGATTCAAGGGTTGGACAACCCAATATTGGATGAATTGCTCGGTGAACAAATTGAAGAGCTACGCGAAGAGATTGAGTTAGTACGTGGTGCGAGCCATGAATTTAATTTAGAGGCTTTTTTAGCGGGTAAACTCAGCCCTGTCTTTTTTGGTTCGGCCGTCAATAACTTCGGTTTACAAGAGTTGCTGGATGGGTTTGCCGATTACGCGCCTGCCCCGATGGGTCGCGAAACAGAGACTCGATTTGTTGAAGCCAATGAACCTAAGTTAACGGGCTTTATTTTTAAAATCCAAGCGAATATGGATCCTGCACACCGAGACAGAGTAGCGTTTATGCGCATTGTATCGGGCAAGTATGAGAAGGGCATGAAGCTGAAGCACGTTCGCATTGGTAAAGAGGTTAAAATTGCCAAAGCGATTACCTTCCT
>JALSJT010000159.1 GCA_026989175.1 Thiomicrorhabdus sp.
TACAATTATGTTGTGATTATATTAGGGCAGACACGTAGGTCTGCCCCTACGGGGATGGAAAACATCATTTCATTATTACAATCCGATAGGGGGGGAAATATTTTGGATTGAAATTTTCTCCCCCCCCCTATCTCATCCAACCCCATCAATAAAACCCGTAAACATTAGAGTGTAGCTTTAAAAAAACAGTATTAAACATTGGGTAAACAACCTATAAGCCTTTGTTTTTAAAGAAAACTCGCCTTTAAAGGGTAGCGTCCTCCCCTTTATCGTTAAAGCTTTTACATTGGACTCTTATATTTAGAATGAGCATGCATATACCTCGTACTCTCTTGTTTAGGATTGTAAACTATTGCATCTTTTTCTTTAACAACCTTTGAGCCAAGAATATCTCTAGCTTCACCTAATGTCCATACCGTAGATAAATCGTGAGTTAAATTCCTGTAAACTGCATTAAATCCTCTCGGTTGATTAAAATTATAGAAAAACTCTGGTATTTTTATCTTGAAATTATAGCCCGGTAATATTGGTAAGCTACTCAAGGCAGCACAGGTATTATAGACTTGCACGAGTTTTGTTACTGGCACTCCTTGCCGTGTTTTAATTCCGTATTTAACTCTCATATCATTTGAAGATTTATTCAAATCATTAATAATTTTTGTTACTGATTTGTTAGCCTCACCAATCTCAGATTCATCAAATAACCTTCTTACCTCTCTAAGTTGGTCTCTAGCCTCAGTAAACTCTGTTTCTTCTCGAATTCGATAAGCTGCATCAATAATTTCAGAAGGGTCACCTGTTTCTTTAGCTAGCCAAGCAGAAAACATAGGTACATTGAGGGCTGTAGCAGTAGCTAAACCAGCTTTTTGGATACTTACCAAATCTTCGTTAAGAGAGGTTGAAAAATGCTCGACAATGCTTTTAGGGTAATCAAACCCGTAATTACAAGTTTTAGTAATATAATTTTGTTGATATGCTTGTCGTATTGGATATAAAAATGTATCTGCTTGTAGGTACCTAGCAGTTTGAGAATAAAATATCGTCCGATTCGCGAGCCATACTAATGATGCAACAAATGCTTTTATTGCTCCAGATGCTTCACCACTAGATTCACCTGATCCATCACCCCATTTTGCTCCAGGAACAGCATAACCTTTTTCGATAGGTCTTCCATATCTATCAACTAATTCGACATCTCCAAATGTACGATTCCCTGTTTCTGTTGCATCATTCAATTCAGAAAATATTGCAGCAGCAATATTGCCGTACTTTTTAAAATCATCGCTATCATCAGACAAGCTTTTAAGGGTTAAATGATAAACACTTGAGATTATATCCCATGTACAAGTCATGTGTGTTTGAAGCAGTTCTAATAGATTTTTAAAATCTTCATTTACAAATTGGCCGCCTTGTATTTTTGGTTGCAACTCATTTGCTTTTAATCCTGCTTGTTCTTCTATTTCATTTAAATTGAATTCTTCTGTATTTAAAAATTTAATATTTGGGAATGCGGCAATTCTTTCGTTCCTATACTTCGGTATATAGTCATCAACTGCAATAGTATGATCATAAAACAGTATTGCTTGCACTAGATTCTCAAGAGCCACAATATCCGTATCAACGGAATCCTTCGATTTTGTTTGAACTTGACCGGAGATTCTTTGAACAGCTGTTAAGGTTGAATTGTCGATTAATGCATACGTCAAAAGTATGTTCTCTATATTATTGGCTCTAACGCTTGATATAAGACCTTATGATCCTAAAACCCGTATAAAACCACAACCCCATCGATTTGACCGAGTATTGATATTAACAGGATAATCGAGCGTTCTCTTAAAAGCCGTTTTTTTAAAACACTAATAATTGTAGCAGATGCATCACGTAAGAACGATACGCTTTAACCCAAGTCCACATCAAAAGTTTTCTCCCCCCCTCTGAAAGCACTCGACGTTGAACTTAGCGAAGAGAGCCGTTATAACTTTTTGTTGTCTGAGCAAAGCGAGTTCAAAAAGTTAGGCTATCGAGCTTAGATCAACCGAGTGCGTCAGCGGGGTGCCCTTTTTGGTTACTTTTTTGGGCAAGCAAAAAGTAACAGGAAGCCAAACGATAAGTTTGCAGAGAAACAACCAACCTACTCAGGCTTCCCAACCATAACCGTCACCATCTTATTCGGGTCAATATTACGATCCCACGCATCCAACACTTCTTGCTTGGTCAATGCTTTTATTTTCTTAGGAAACTCCTCCAAATAGTCCAACGGCAAGCCATAAAAACCGATCATTCCAATGTAGCTGATGATTTTGCCATTGCTGTCGATTCGTAATGGAAAGCCGCCGATTAAGTTGTCTTTGATTGCTTCAAAGTGACTTTGATCGAAGTCTTTCATAAAGGCTTTTAAGGTTTCGTTGACCACTTTTTTAGCCTCTAGTGCGCTGTCATTTTTGGTGGATAAGCTGACCAACCAAGGGCCGGGTTGCTTCATCGGTGAGAAGCCACTGCCTACGCCATAAACCAATCCACGTTTTTCACGTACCTCTTCCATGAGCAGTGAACCAAAGCCACTGCCGCCCAGCAGATGGTTGCCTAAGAACAGTGCGTAATGGTCTGGATGTCCACGTTCAATGCCTATTTGGCCTTGTTTAAAATGGGTTTGGCTGGAGTCAAAATCAATAATGGTCTCTTGTGCTTTTGCAATGGCGACAGGCTTGGCAATGGGCTCTGGTTTTTTGCCTTTTGGCAATCCATTGAGCAGTTGCTCTGAGATGGCTTTAGCTTGCTTTTTATCGACATTCCCGACAATGGTGATGTAGGCATTTTGGGTGACCATATACTGTTTATAAAAGGCTTCTAAATCGGACAATTTTAATGCTTCAATTTTTTCAACTGTTCCATGTACGGGGTGCGCGTATGGGTGATCGCCATACAGTTCTGCCCAAAAGGCTTGGCTGGCGACGTTGCTTGGACTGAGTGATTGTCGTTTTAAGCCGACCAAACGGCGTTGTTGCTCTCGCTCGAAAATGGCTTGATCAAACACGGAGTCGGTTAAGGTGGCGTTAAACAGTTCAAGTGCGGGGGATAAAATTGAATCACGGGTTAAGGTGCGCAGTGAAAAAAAGATGGAATCGCGCCCTGCTCCGCCACCGATTTGTGCGCCCAGATCATTAATTTTTTGAGACAGTTCGTTCTCATCATATTGCTTGGTTTTTAAGCCTAACAAGGTGGTGGTCATGGAGGCTAGCCCCCACTTGTCGTTATCGCGTGCACTGCCGGCATCAAAAGCGACTCGAACATCTAACATGGGCAATTCGGGTGCGTGAACATACAGCACATTACTGCCGCCCTCTGTCTGCCACTGTTCAATTTTAACGGTGGCAAATGTTGCGGAACTAAACAGTAGCGCACTGAAGCTGATTAGAATAAAAACGGGTAAAGATTTCTGTTTTTGAAGATTTAAAAAAAGTGCCATTAGTGTCTTCCTCTGTAAGCTTTCAGTCCGGTGTGCTCTTTTCCGTCGGGGTATAACGTGCCGACGGTTAGATTGTCATGATGCAGGTATTTTTTAGCGACCGCTTGAATTTGTTCTGGCGTGACGGTTCGTAAATTTTCAATCCAGTCGTCTAAGGTATCGACCGAAAGCCCTACACTCACGAGCGACCCTAAAATCATCGCTTGTGCTTGTGTGGAATCTTGTGAATAGACATAACTGGCTTCTGACATCGCCCATACGCGCTCTAGCTCTTCTTTTGATACTTTTTCTGTTTTTAATTTTTCAATTTCCGCTAACAGGGCTTTTTCTACCGCTTCCACGGTATGGCCTGTGGTGGGCGTTCCACTGAGCTGAAACAGGGTTGGTAAACGGCTGGCACTGCTGTAATAGGCACTGGCGGATGCGGCAACTTGTTGCTCACGAATCAAGTTGGTTGGCAAACGACTGCTGTCGCCATCGTCTAAAATGCTGCTTAACATCGCCAACGCATACACCTCTTGCTTCTCTTCATCCGTTTGAGCGGTCACTAAGCTGGGCACATGAAACCCCATCATTAAAGAGGGCACTTTGGTGGCGCCTTTTAGCTCAATACGACGAATCCCTTCTTGTTTAATTTCTGTTTGAGGTTTAATGGTTGGAATGGTTTCTGCCTGATATTTTCCGTAGTAGGTTTTGGCTAAGGCCAGCACTTGTTTTGGATCGACATCGCCCACTACGATAAGCGTGGCGTTATTGGGTGCGTACCATTTTTTATACCAGTCGCGCATATCTTGTGCGCTATAACTGCGAATATCGGTCATCCAGCCAATAACTGGGTTACGTGCTGGGCTGTTTAAAAATGCCACAGCATTAAACTGTTCACGTAATTTTGAAGTAGGTTGATCTTCTAACCGCCAGCGACGCTCTTCGGTGACCACATCACGCTCTTTATTAAACTCTTCGTCATCAATCACTAAGTTACGCATACGATCTGACTCTAACTGCATCACGCGCTCTAAGTGCTGCTTGCCCACCACTTGATAATAGGCGGTGTAGTCTGAAGAGGTAAAGGCATTTTCTTGCCCCCCGAGTTGCGAGACAATTTTAGAGAACTCACCGGGTTTTAAGGTTTTGGTACCTTTAAACATCATGTGTTCTAACATATGAGACAACCCTGTTTTTCCGGGTTGTTCATAAGTTCCGCCCACTCGGTACCAAACTTGATGTACCACGACGGGCGCACGATGATCCTCTTTTACGACCACGTGCATTCCGTTATCGAGTTGATATTCCGTTATATTGGCCAACGCTGGAAAGGAGAGTATCGAACATAAAACCACGCCATACAGTGAACGTGATAACTTTCCTTTAAAAACAGGGGGGGAGACTTTTCTCATTTTTTCTTCCTGTGAGGTATATGTAAAGGTTTATTCTTATTTAGAACAAGAAATTTGAATTGATTTATAATACCCCATAA
>JALSJT010000160.1 GCA_026989175.1 Thiomicrorhabdus sp.
TTTATCTAAAACATTTCACTATGACAGGAACACCGAATGTTCAGCTTTTTACGCCGTAAGAAAAAAAATACCCCTGAAGAAAATGCCATTGAAACGCAAGAAGCACAGCATGTAGAAGCGGTCGAAACAACCTCTGAATCGGTTGTTGATGAAAGCCCAAAAGAATCTCTACCCGCTGAAGCACCAAAACAATCTGAACCACAGCCATCTATTGAACCCGCAACACACGTTACAGAACCGGTTAAAACGGTCGAAAAAACTTCTCCCCCCCCTATTGAAGCGTCTAAAAAGGTTACAGAAGCTAAAAAACCGAGCTTTTTCACCCGCCTAAAGCAAGGATTAAGTAAAACTCGCCAAAACTTTACCGACAGCCTCGCCAGTTTAGTCTTAGGTCGAAAAGAGATTGATGACGATCTACTCGATGACTTGGAGATGATTCTTCTGACCGCAGATGTGGGGATTGATGCCACCGATAAAATCATTAAAAATTTAACCGATCAGGTCTCACGTAAGGCGTTAAAAGACCCTGAAGCCTTAATTTCGGCCTTAAAATCTCAATTAGAAGATATTTTAACCCCCGTTGCGCAACCGCTACAAATCGAACAACACCTAGCAAACAATGATGGGCCTTTTGTTCTTTTAATGGTGGGGATTAACGGTGTTGGCAAAACAACGACCATTGGTAAATTGGCCAAAAAATTTCAGTCTGAAGGAAAGTCGGTCATGCTGGCGGCAGGTGATACCTTCCGTGCCGCTGCGGTAGAGCAGTTACAAACTTGGGGCGAGCGCAATAACGTGCCAGTTGTTGCTCAAAAAACAGGCGCGGACTCTGCGGCGGTACTGTTTGATGCGATTCAATCGGCAAAAGCGAAAAAAATCGACGTCTTAATTGCCGATACCGCAGGACGTTTACACACCCAATCGAACTTAATGGAGGAGCTGAAAAAAGTCACGCGCGTAATGGCAAAAGTGGACAGCACCGCACCGCATGAAGTGATGTTGGTGATTGACGCGGGCACAGGACAAAATGCGCTGAACCAAGCCAAACAGTTTAAAGAGGCGGTCAATGTCTCAGGAATTACCTTAACCAAACTAGACGGCACGGCAAAAGGCGGGATTGTTTTTGCCTTAGCGGAACAGAGTCAGATTCCGATACGTTTTATTGGCGTTGGCGAATCCATTGAGGATTTACGCCCTTTTGACAGCAAGGCGTTTACCAAAGCGTTGTTTGATCAAACACCCGCTCCTTAAATTTTACCTTGAGATAAACCTTATATTTAAATGGACATCCCTGAAACCGACAACATTCACTTTCAACATGCCTTTAAAACAGGGTATCGCCTCGCATTGGAAGGAAAAAATCAAGCGAATATGCCCAGTGCCATTCGTCGTGATTTAGAGATGCGTGACTATTTTCAGCAAGGCTGGGAACAAGGCAAACAAGATGTCGCACAAGGCTTGGCCCATAACGCACAAACTTGCTGGAAGTGCCGTTTTATTTGGGGAGCAGTGATGATTTTAGGGGGGCTTGCGACCGCCTATTCTATTATTTACAGCTACGAAAAAGAGCAATCCGAACTGGCTCAACAGTATCAGAAAAAAACGGATCTTGCCACTACGCAACCAATTCAGCCAGCTAAACCGATTGATTTGAGTGTTTTATCTCAACAAGAGCGCGATGACTTACTTGCGAATCTTGCCGAAGAGGCGCAACGACCCAAGCCCTTGCCCCCATTAACAGCTGTCGTGCCCAGTAACATTCAAATAGAACGAGCCACCCTTACTTCTGCTATCAACCATCAACAGCCCATTGATACGCTTAAGAATATCGTTCCCAAATACATCCGAACACTCACATTCTTTACCCAAGTTCAGACGGATACAGAAGAGACAATTTATCATCGCTGGCGCTTTAATAACCAATACCGGCAAACAACCCCATTTGAGGTGAATAAAAAACACGCTCAGGTTTGGTCAACCATAAAGATGAGTAGCGCATGGCAAGGTCGTTGGGATATCGAAATAGTAAACAGTAAACAAGACGTTATTTACCGAAAAACCTTTATTTATGGAACGCTAAAATGATCTATCATCCCCAACACAGCCATCGACTCTTTGCCATCTCTCTTGTCGGACTACTCTTGCTCTTAACAGGGTGTAGCAGTACGCCTCCCCCGAAACAATCCCATGATAATATCTGCTATATTTTTGATCACGATCGAGACTGGAAAAAAGCGGCACAACGCTCTTATAAGCGCTGGGGAACACCACCTTATGTCTTATTAGCGATGGTGCACCAAGAGTCACGCTTTAAACCGCACGCACAACCAGAGCGCCCTTATTTTTTGGGCATGATTCCGCTCCCTAGAAAATCGAGTGCTTATGGCTACTCTCAAGCCTTAGATGGAACTTGGGAGGAGTATAAAAAGTCAACCCGACGCTGGCGTGCGAGCCGTTCTAATATTTATGATGCGCTCGATTTTATCGGTTGGTACAACTATCGAACTCATAAACGCCTTAAAATATCTCGTAAAGACACCTATAAACTTTACTTGGCTTACCACGAAGGACAAGGAGGCTATTCTCGACGCACTTACCTCAAGAAACCTTGGCTCTTAAAAGTAGCAAAAAAAGTCTCTAAACGTAGTCGTATGTATCAAAAACAGTACCGTCGATGTGCATAACCATAAGTCATAGTTTTAACGTTCATTATTTTCAAAACTCATAAAAAAAACCGAATCGTGAAATCACGACTCGGCCTTTTTTAGGTACGATAAACGATTGGCTGTTTACGATTTATAACGCTCAAAAACAACCGAGGCATTGGTGCCACCAAAGCCAAAGCTATTACTCATCACTCGATCTAAACCTGCATTATCAATGCGCTTCGTAACAATTGGCATCCCCTCACACTCAGGGTCGAGTGTATCGATATTAATCGAAGGGGCAATAAAGTCATTTTCGAGCATCATTAAGCTGTAAATAAACTCATGGACACCTGCGGCACCTAAAGAGTGACCCGACATCGATTTTGTTGAACTGATTTTAGGAATATTCTCACCAAACACTTCACGAATCGCAGCCGCTTCTTTGGTATCACCCACTGGCGTAGAGGTTCCGTGAGGGTTAATGTAATCCACATCACCCTTAACGGTTGCCAATGCCATCTGCATACAACGAACCGCACCTTCTCCAGAAGGAGCAACCATGTCATAACCATCTGAGTTTGCACCATAACCGGTGATTTCACAGTAAATTTTAGCACCACGTGCTAAAGCATGTTCAAGCTCTTCAACAACAACCATTCCTCCGCCACCTGCGATAACAAAACCATCTCGGTCTGCATCATAAGCACGTGATGCTTTGGTTGGGTTATCATTGTTTTTAGTCGATAAAGCCCCCATCGCATCAAACAGAACGGACATCGTCCAGTGTAGCTCTTCGCCACCACCAGCAAAAACGACATCTTGCTTGCCTAACTGAATTTGCTCTACCGCCGTACCAATACAATGGGCTGAGGTTGAACAGGCTGAACTGATGGAGTAGTTAATCCCTTTAATTTTAAAAGGCGTTGCTAAACAGGCAGAAACGGTTGAACCCATAGTACGCGTGACCATATAAGGCCCAACACGACGAACCCCTTTAGTACGAGCTATTTCAACTGCTTGGGTTGAGTTAGAATTTGAACCACCACCAGAGCCTGCAATGAGTCCTGTTCTAGGGTTGGAGACTTGCTCATCCGTTAAACCAGAGTCTTCTACCGCTTGTTTCATCGCAATATAAGAGTATGCTGCAGCATCCCCCATAAAGCGCAACTGTTTACGGTCAATCAAGTCTGAAAACTTTAAATCTTTAACTGCGCCATGAACTTGAGAACGCAAGCCATTTTCAACATACTCTGGCGCAGCCACAATACCTGAACGCCCTTCAAATAAAGAGGCTGTTACATCTTCTTTATTGTTTCCTAAACTTGAAACAATCCCTACACCTGTAATCACAACTCTTTTCATAGCTTAAAAGTTTTCCGTATTTGTAAATAAACCGACTTTCAAATCTGTTGCGCTGTAAATTTCACGTCCGTCAACGTACATCTTAGCGTCACCTAACCCCATGTACAACTTACGTTTAATCACTCGCTTCATCTCAATCACATATTCTACTTTTTTAGCGGTAGGTAAGACTTGACCAAAAAACTTAATCTCTCCCGAACCTAAAGCACGACCACGACCTGGACCGCCACTCCAACCTAAAAAGAAACCAATTAACTGCCACATTGCATCCACACCTAAACAACCTGGCATAACTGGATCTTCATTAAAGTGACAGTCAAAAAACCATAAATCAGGCGTAATATCGAGTTCCGCTTTAATCAAACCTTTACCAAACTCTCCGCCCTCTTCTGAAATATGAGTAATGCGATCCATCATCAACATGGGAGGTTTCGGAAGTTGTGCATTACCAGGACCAAAAAGTTCACCACGACCACTGGCTAAAAGTTCTTCTATTGTATAACTCGATTGCTGTTCCATTCATGGATTCCTAGTTTTTTCTAAAAAATTTCAACAGGCATTATACCAGCTACAATTGCAGCAGTTCAAATACCGTATACCCAAATAAATTAGGTATAAAAAAAGCCCATAACTTCAGTTGAAATTATGAGCTTTAAAATATGGTGCCGAAAATTGGACTTGAACCAACAACCTACTGATTACAAATCAGTTGCACTACCAATTGTGCTATTTCGGCGAAGTTGGTGCGTATTATAAGGAACTTTTTTTAGCTGTCAATTACTTTTTGACACTTTCTTCAATATTAACCATTCCTTGCAGTACAAGGTCTGGAATCAACTCACTCTCTACGTCAATTAACGGAGCTAACTGCTTTGCATTTCCACCCGTAAGAATCACTTTAAATTCGGTTTTCATCTGATCATTAAGATCTGCAATCAGTGTATTAATGTAGGCCACCGTCATATAGAGCGTGCCACCAAGAATAGCCGCCTCAGTATTCGTCGCTAAACACCCCTTCTTTGCACTATTATCTGTATCCAAAGGGCTATCCTCATCAATTAAAGATAACGCCGCTGTATCCAGCGCAAGGGAAGACCGAAGGCTTTTTAAACCTGGCGTTATAAAACCACCAAGGTGTTTACCATCCATAACCGCATCGATCGTCATCGCTGTTCCCGCTGAAATGACAATCAAAGGCTCTTTATAAAAACCAATCGCACCCTGCATCGCCATCCAACGGTCATCGCCTAACTTATGAAAGTCGGTATAACCAGACGTCAAGCCACAACTGCTTTTTTGCGACGTTAAAACAACTGGAAAAAGCTGACACTGCTCTTGAATGATTGATTTAATACGCTCTAAGTTTTCGTGAGTCGTTACAGATGTCACATAAATGACATCAATTTTTTTATTCTGCAAAGTACAATCAAAATTATTGCTCTTTAAAAACACCTCTAAATCAATCGGAGGCAAAACTTCATAGTTTCCACGACTGACAAGTGCTCTTTTTACTCGACTATTACCGATGTCTAAAAATAATTTATTCATGTTTTATATATCATCCATTGCCCGAATCGAAATCTCACCAGAACGGTAAGCAACAAGTTTACCCTCTGATTCAAGCAATAATTCTCCACGTTGAGTAAGGCCTTTGTAGTAGCCAGATATTGATTGTTCGGTATCATACACAATAACCCGTTGATCCAAATCAAAATAATCATGTTTTTGGTAATTTTCAAGGTAGTTTTTAAATTTATCCGTTACAAAGCCAAGGCTTAATCGCTCTATTTTAGAGAGAAAATCGGGTAAAAACCGTATAACATCAGCCTCTAAGAAAGAGGGTAAATAAGCGACCGAATAACTTGGTGCCCAACTAGAGTTCTTTGAAAAATCCATTAAAGAGCGATTAATTCCGACACCGATGACTAACCAGCATGAGCTTTCATCAAATTCCACACACTCAATTAATAACCCCGCAATCTTTCCTGCCTCCAAATAAAGGTCATTTGGCCACTTAATTAAAATCTTCTTATGACAAACCTCTGCTAACGCTTCAGTCAATGCTAAGCCAATTACCTGAGACAACCCTTCTAACGCATGAATGGGAGCCGCAAAACGACACAATATACTAAACGTCAAAGAGTCTTCATTAGAGAGCCACTGACGCTGTCTCTGCCCATACCCTTCCGTTTGTAGCTGTGTAATACAAAACGTAGGCTCCAGTCTAATTTTTGCCTGACGCTTTAGATAAGCACTGGTCGAATCAACCTGTTTTAATCCAATAAATTGATAGTTCAAGTCATTCGTTTTAAAAAGGGATTCAAGTTTAGACAAATCCATCACTCTTCCCTATTGTTAAAAACCAACTAAATCAAAAAAAAGCCAAAAAAAAGCCCGCGGTAGCAATGCTACAACGGGCTTTTCAGAATATAAGCTTGGCAATGACCTACTCTCACATGGGACCTCCCACACTACCATCGGCGCTAAGACGTTTCACTTCTGAGTTCGGAA
>JALSJT010000161.1 GCA_026989175.1 Thiomicrorhabdus sp.
CTACCAGTTGCAACCCTACCACCACCGACATCACAATGAGCAGTGCGAGCAACAGTTCGTAACGATTAACGGCGATACCGATGGTGCGAGCATAGCTTTGGTTAAAGGCGATTAAGCGAAATTTTTGAAAAAACAGTACCACTGTGATCAGTACGAAAATGGTCACATAGCCGAGCAGTTTAATGTCACCATCGGTCATGGCGGCGGCTTGGCCAAAGAGAATTTTATCGAGGCCGCTCTTATTATTGACCTCTAAGCCTTGAATAAAAGAGAGCAACATTAGGCCGAGAGCAAAGAAAAACGAGAGGGTAATCGCCAATGCGGCATCGGCTTTTAGTTTGGTGTTTTTGGGCAGCCAGTCAATTAAAAAGAAGCCAATAAAGCTGCTGCACAGTGCGCCTATAAAAATGACCAGCGGGTCGCGCGTTTGAAACAGTAAAAAGGCCATCATCACACCCGGCAAGGCGGCATGGGCAAGCGCATCGCCAATGAGCGCGCGTTTGCGTAAAAAAGCAAAACCACCAATAACGGAGGCACTCATGCCCAGCAAGATACTGCCCATCAGCACCCAAAGAAGGTTCATGTCCTCAAAGCGCCAAAAACTCAGCCAGTTTTGCCACAGAGAGGGGGGGGGAAATAATTCAAAGCCGGTCATTGGTTAGTCGTCATCATGGGCTCTGTTGAGTTGGGTGCGGTACATGGTTTCGGTCAGATCGTTTAACAGCGAAAGACGACCGCCATAGGTTTTATTGAGGTTCTCTTTGGTGAGCACGGTTTCAACAGGGCCTGCGGCAACTAATCGGGCATTGATGAAAATAATCCAATCAAAATATTCGCCCACGGTGTTTAAATCGTGATGGACGCAAATAATGGTTTTGCCTTGTGCTTTTAGCGCTTTAAACAGCTCGATAATCGCTTTTTCGGTGGAGACATCCACGCCCGCAAACGGTTCATCCATTAAATACAAGCTGGCTTTTTGTGCCAGTGCGCGGGCTAAAAAGACCCGTTGTTGTTGTCCGCCAGAGAGTTCGCTGATTTGACGGTCTTTAAAATCCCACATTTTTAAATCTTGTAACGCCTGTTTGGCAATCTCTTTGTCCATTTGGCTCGGGCGTTGCCACAACTTGAGCTGACCGTGTCGCCCCATGAGTACCACGTCAAATACATTAATCGGAAAGTCCCAATCAATCTCTTCACGTTGCGGCACATAGGCGATCGCAAGGCGTTTGTTGGTGAGCGGTTCACCAAAAAATTGCACCTCTCCGTCTAAGATGGGTTCCAAGCCCATCACCCCTTTTAGAAGGGTCGATTTACCCGCGCCATTAGGGCCCACAATCGCAATGGTTTTGCCTTCTGGCACGGTAAAACTCACATCCGTTAATACCGGTTTATGGTGGTAACGCATACTCAGGTTACTCACCGACAGTGGTGCAAAAGGGAGGGGGGGGGAAGAATTTTTATCGGCGGAATTTTTTGACATCTCTGGCTACTTTAATGCGTTTACGATAGTGGATACGTTGTGCTTGACCATACCAATATAAGTGCCTTCTGGGGTGTTGCTTAATCCCATGGCATCGGAATAGAGTTCGCCACCAATGGTAAGCGAATGGCCTTCGGCTTCCACGCCTTTCACCAGCGCTTGAATAAAACGCGGCGAAACACTGGATTCAACAAACACCGCGCGCACTTGGTGTTTGACAATAAGTTCTTTGAGTTGGCGAATGTCTTGCAACCCAAATTCAGACGCCGTACTTACGCCTTGCAAGCCGGTTACTTCAATGTCATAAGCGCGGCCAAAATAACCAAACGCATCGTGTGCGGTAATTAAAAGACGGCGTGATTTGGGAATGGTTTGCACTTCAGTTTTCACCCATTGATGCAATTGTTGTAACTGTTCTAAATAGGCTTGCGCATTCTGTTTATACTGTTTTTGATTATTTGGATCTTCGGTAATCAAAATTTGCAACACTCGTTCACCCGCTTTTTGCCACAAGGTAATATCAAACCAAATATGTGGATCGGGACTGTTATCGTGATAGATCAACTGATCGTCAGAGATAAGCGTGCTAATGGCAAAAACAGGTTTTTTACGCGCCATCTTCTCAAAAATTTCTTGCAATTTTCCTTCTAAGTGCAACCCGTTATACAAAATAATATCGGCCTTCACCAAACGTCTTAAATCGCCTTGAGTCGCCTTATACATGTGAGGATCTACGCCCGTTCCCATGAGTGCTGTCACCTTAACGTGCTTGCCACCAATGTTCTGCGTTAAATCGGCAATCATGCCCGTGGTGGTCACAATGTTGAGTTGGGCGTGCGCCCATAGCGGGGTGAGTAGTAGGGTGAGAATGAGATGGGTTTTTAATTGAGTCAACATGGCGACAAGACCGCTTATTTTTTTGGAATAAGCCAGGATTATAGCAAATTACACCGCGACTAATTAAAAAGTTAGTTATGACTAATAAATGGCGCGGTGTAATGATTTGGAAGCATTAAAAAAGCCCGCAAGGTACGGGCTTTTTTAATGTCTATGTTTGTGCGCTCTTCTAGGATGGAAGATTACGTTTACGGCGATGCGCCATAAAGCCAATAAGACCGAGTCCGCCTAGCATTAAGGCATAAGTCGATGGCTCAGGGATAGGGGAGGTTATACTAGCTTTAAAGAGTAGTGTTTCATTAGAAAGCCCATTACTACTGTCCCAAATCCATTCTGCATTGGAGCTAATACCAGAGATGTTTCCCCAAGGAGCAACGCCATGCTGACCGTAGCTTGTAACAGTAGCCCAATTGATGCCGTCTGAAGAGTAGCTCCAGATGTTGGGGTCTGTACTGGTTGAGTAACTTGTTGTTCCAAGGGTAAAGTCGGCTAAAAATCCTGAGGGGCCACCTGCATTTTGAACTTCCCAAATAAAGTCATATTGAGTGGCATTGTTTAACGTGAGGTTTAAAGTGGAGCTGGTTGGCCAATATTGTGTGTCAGAGAGGGTAGTTGTATCAATGTGTGTTGCTGAACCGATCGTTGAGTAAGTAAAGTTGTTGACATAGTTGTCACCCGTAAAGGTGGAGCTAAAATTGATAGCATGAGCTGAGGTTGCCATAACGCTTAGTGTTGCGATGAGTAGTGTTTTTTGAAATATCATGATGCGATCTCCCCTTTTTATTTTTTAATTTAAAATACTGTCTAGGTGTAAAAGCGTATTTTAGTGGTTTTTATACTGTATTTTTTGTTTGGGTGTCAATCATGAATTGCATTTTTTATTAAATCTTGAACGTCGGTCTCGATTTTGGTTTTTTAATCGCTTTGTGGGTGCGAGAGAGCTGTACCATGACTTCGGTGTGCGTGGTGTGTGGGAACATATCAATCATGCCCGCTTTGGTGAGGCGGTAGCCCTGTTTTTCGAGCTCTTTGATGTCTCGAATAAGCGTGGCGGCGTTGCAAGAGACATATACGATAATGTGTGCTTTGAGTTTGCCGAGTGTTTTGCTAAGGTTAAATGCACCTTGGCGTCCGGGGTCGAGTAGGATGCGGTCGTATTTTTGCTTTTTAAACCAAGGCTTGGGAGTGACTTCGTCAAATAGATCGCCTTTGTAGAAATTAACGGATGCTAGGGCATTTTGTTTGGCATTTTGGCTGGCGGTCTCAACCAGTATTTGTTCGCCTTCGATTCCGACAGTACTTTGCACTTGCTGTGCGATGGGAAGGGTAAAGTTTCCGACACCACAAAATAGGTCAAGCACTTTGTGCTCAGGTTGCAGTTCTAGCCAGTCGAGTGCTTGCGCGATCATCTGCTCATTTAAGGATTGATTGATTTGAATAAACCCGTCTGCTGGAAAGGTTATTTTTAGCGGTGTCGATGTGGCGTTAAGTGTGTAATAGGGTTGTGCTTGATTGAGCGTTTCTTCAGCACTCTCTTTTGAGGGAAAGGTGTTGAAAATACCGTTATCCGCTTCGACCAGTGTCACCTCTTTATAGGCGCGACTGGCTTGTTCGAGTAGCGCAGATTTGCTCTCTTTAATCGCTTGGTTTAGTCCTTCGGTGAGCACGGGGCAGTGGTCGATGTCGACCACCTCATTGGAGGATTTTTGTTTAAACCCTAGGCGGGCAATTTTGTCTTTTTTACTGATGACCAAGGTGAGTCGTGTGCGACGTCGGTAGTGTGTGTCGTCTCCAATCATCGGTTCGGCCGTTTTGCACTGCTGTGCGTCAACAGATTGGGTCAGCTGAGTGATGAAGTTTTTGTTTTTCCAGTAACGCTGTGCATCCAATGAAAGGTGTTGCAGTTGGCAGCCCCCGCACTCCTTGTAAACGGAGCAAAATGGGTTAACGCGTTCGGGAGAAGGTGTTTTGATCTCTAGGCAGTCGGCCTCATCAAAGTTGTCGTGATGTTTGGTTATTTTGGCGGTAACGATATCGCCCGGAACGGCATCGTTTACAAAAATGGTCTTGCCTTCAAAGTGACCAACGCCTCGACCGTCGTGGGTGAGTCCGTTGATTGAAAGCATTTCTAATAGGGTGTTTTGGGTTGTCATGGAGTGTTTTCTTTATTGTATCTTGGATTAATCAATACCAAGTAGTTTATGGGTTTGTAAGCTCAGTTGCCATTTAGGGTGTTTTAGACAGTAGTCGATGGCTTGCTTGAGGTTGTTTTGTTGAGTGTTTGGATCGGCATCGTCCATCGGTTGCAGATAAAAATGCTGATAATTTAGATGTTCGACCTGTTCAGGAAGGAGTTCAGGTTGTGGGTAGACCAGTTTGAGTTCATCGCCTGACTCGAGCAGAATCGGCGCGTTGGCTTTGGGGCTCATGCAGACCCAGTCAATTCCTTTGGGCGCATGTTTGGTGCCGTTGGTTTCAATGGCAATTTCAAATTGATACTGGTGTAGTGTGCGAATCAGTGCGTCATCCACTTGCAGCAAGGGTTCGCCACCCGTAAGTACTACGAAGGGGGAGGCTCTTTTTAGTGCCCCCTTGAGGGGTAGAGAAAATTTTTGGTGATTTTTTTGAGGCCAAAATGAGAGTAAGTGTTGGCAGAGTGCTTCTGCACTGGCGAAACGCCCACCATTTTGGCCGTCTGTGCCAATAAAATCTGTATCACAAAATTGACAGATGGCATTTTCTCGATCCATTTCACGCCCTGTCCATAGGTTACAGTTACTCATTCGGCAAAAAATAGCAGGGCGTCCGCTGTGAAATCCCTCTCCTTGCAGGGAGTAGAAGACTTCTTTGACCGAATAACTCATTGGGTTACCTTTGTTTTTATACTGGAAGAGAATTGGGATGTTGTGGAGTATTCTACTTGAATTTTACTTCTATTTTCTTATGAAAGGGGTTGTTAAGTGATATAATTCTCGGCTATTTAAAATGAGCGAATAGTGGGTTTAGAGCGATGTCAGCAAAGACTTTATACGATAAATTGTGGGATGCACACTTGGTGCGTGAGGAAGAAGACGGCACGGCGTTGATTTATATTGATCGTCAATTGCTGCATGAAGTCACTTCGCCACAGGCGTTTGAAGGGCTGCGCTTGGCGGGTCGTAAACCTTGGCGTACCGATACCAATTTGGCGACGCCGGATCATAATGTACCGACCACTGATTTAACGGGTGGTGTGGCGAGCATTAAAGATCCTGTCTCACGCATTCAAGTGGAAACCTTAGGAATGAACGCCCGTGAGTTTGGTATTACGGAATTTGCGATGGGCGATATTCGCCAAGGGATTGTGCATGTTGTGGGACCTGAAGAGGGCGCGACACTGCCAGGAATGACGGTCGTGTGTGGTGACTCTCATACAGCAACACACGGTGCGCTGGGTGCGTTGGCGCACGGCATTGGTACGTCGGAAGTGGAACATGTGTTAGCGACTCAGTGCTTGATTCAGAAGAAGATGAAAAACATGCTGATTCGTGTAGACGGTCAATTGCAAAAAGGCGTGACCCCTAAAGATGTGGTGCTGGCTATTATTGGCAAAATTGGTACCGCAGGCGGTAACGGTCATGCGATTGAGTTTGGTGGTCAGGTCTTTCGAGACATGTCGATTGAAGGTCGTTTAACCGTTTGTAATATGGCGATTGAAGCGGGTGCGCGTGTTGGCTTGGTCGCGGTGGATGAAAAAACGGTTGAATACGTTCAGGGTCGTCCTTATGCGCCAAAAGGCGATGAGTGGGATATGGCGGTCACGGCTTGGATGGATTTGAAGTCGGATGACGGTGCGCATTTTGATAAGGTGGTTGAGCTAGATGGTTCTAAGATTGAACCACAAGTCAGTTGGGGTACTTCGCCTGAGATGGTGTCGGATGTCAATGGTATTGTGCCAGATCCAGCCAGAGAGTCGGATGCGGTCAAAGCAGCTGGTATTCAACGCGCATTGGATTACATGGGGTTGCAGGCGAATACACCGATTAAAAATATTCCAGCGGAGTTTGTCTTTATTGGTTCGTGTACCAACTCTCGAATTGAAGATTTTAGAGCGGCGGCACAGGTGTTAAAAGGGCGCAAGATAGCAGATTCTGTTGAGCTGGCGTTAGCCGTTCCGGGATCGGGCTTGGTGAAGCAGCAAGCCGAAGCCGAAGGGTTGGATAAGATTTTTATGGATGCAGGCTTTGAGTGGCGTAACCCAGGGTGTTCAATGTGTTTAGCGATGAATGCCGATAAGTTGCCTGCGGGCAAGCACTGTGCCTCAACCTCAAACCGGAATTTTGAAGGCCGTCAAGGTGCGGGTGGACGAACCCATTTGGTGAGTCCAGAGATGGCCGCCGCGGCCGCGGTGGCTGGGCATTTTGTTGATGTTCGTGATTATTTGTAAGGGCAAGGAGATAGGAAATGGATAAGATTGTAAAAATGACCGCACTTGTTGCCCCAATGGATCGTGCCAATGTCGATACCGATGCGATTATTCCAAAGCAGTTTTTAAAGTCGATTAAGCGTACGGGCTTTGGTCCAAATTTATTCGATGAGTGGCGCTATGAGGATGTAGGGCAGCCGGATTCGGATAATTCGAATCGCCCGCTACGCAAAGATTTTGTTTTAAATCAGCCACGCTATCAGGGAGCCAAGATCTTATTGGCACGTGAGAATTTTGGTTGTGGTTCCAGTCGCGAACATGCGCCTTGGGCACTGAAAGATTATGGTTTTGATGTGGTAATCGCCCCCAGTTTTGCCGATATCTTTTTTAATAACTGCTTTAAAAATGGCATTATGCCGCTGGTATTAGAAGAGTCGGTGGTAGATTCATTGTTTCAAGAGGTCTTTGCACAAGAGGGCTATCAGCTAACCGTTGATTTAGAAACGCAGCAAATTGTTACGCCGAGCGGTAAAGTCATTCCATTTGAGATTGATGCCTTTAGGCGCCACTGTTTGTTGAACGGTTTGGATGATATTGCTCTAACCTTAGCGCATCAAGAAGATATTAAAGCGTATGAAGCAAAGCGTAAGCTAGAAGCCCCATGGCTGTTTACCCACGCATAACTATAGCTAAACCCATACTTAAAAGAATAGATAAGAGTTAATTAACATGACAAAACAAGTATTGATTTTACCCGGTGACGGAATTGGCCCAGAAATTACGGCGGAAGCTGTTAAGGTTTTAAATGCACTCAACGCGTCCGATGGTTTAGGTATTGAAATGACTGAAGACTTGGTGGGCGGTGCGGCGTATGATGCGCACGGCGTTCCGTTATCAGATGAAACGATGGCGAAAGCACAAGCGGCCGATGCCATTTTATTGGGTGCCGTTGGTGGTTACAAGTGGGAGTCATTGGATATTTCCGTTCGCCCAGAAAAAGGCTTGTTGCGTTTGCGTTCAGAGATGAAGTTGTTTGCGAATTTACGCCCTGCTTTTTTGTATCCTCAGTTGGCGGATGCATCAACGCTTAAGCCTGAAGTGGTTTCAGGGTTGGATATTTTGATTGTGCGCGAGTTAACGGGGGGGATCTATTTTGGTCAGCCTCGTGGTATTCGTGTATTGGAAAATGGTGAGCGCCAAGGCTTTAATACCTATGTGTACTCCGAATCTGAAATTAAGCGTATTGCGCACGTGGCATTTAAAGCCGCGATGAAACGTAATAAAAAATTAACGTCTGTTGATAAGGCGAACGTATTAGAAGTAACCGAGTTGTGGCGTGAAGTGGTTGATTCCGTGGCGGTTGAGTATCCTGAGGTTGAAGTAAAGCATATGTATGTCGATAATGCCGCAATGCAGTTGATACTGAATCCAAAACAGTTTGATGTGATGGTGACGGGCAATATGTTTGGCGATATTTTATCGGATGAAGCCTCGATGTTAACCGGTTCGATTGGCATGTTGGCTTCGGCTTCATTAGATGAAAATAATAAAGGGATGTATGAGCCAAGTCATGGTTCGGCACCGGATATTGCGGGTCAAGATTTAGCGAATCCGCTGGCAACAATTCTATCAGCGGCGATGATGTTGCGTTATTCCTTAGGGCGTGAAGATCTTGCGCTTAAAATTGAGCGTGCAGTGTCGAGTGTTTTGGATCAAGGGTTACGTACCGGTGATATCTATTCCGAAGGGATGATCAAAGTGGGTTGTCGTGAAATGGGTGATGCCGTTGTTGCCGCACTGTAGTATTGGTTGATTTGAATTTTTAGATGAAAAATTATTTCACCATTACCATCAGTGATGTACACGGCTCAAGACACTACTCGTTTAAACAGTTTATCCGTAAGTTTTTTTGGATTGTGTTAACGCTGTTTATCGCTTTATGGATTGTGGGTGCAATTTCGATTTGGTGGCTTAATAATGAGGCCAGTCAGGTTGAAAAACAGCATGAATCTGTCGTGAATGCCTTTGCAGAGGATTTAAAGGCGATACAGGCCGATTATGAAGCCTTGTTGCTTGAAAAGGCGCGCTTAAAAGAGGAGCTGGAAGTGACCAGCTCTCAAGTGAACTATCTGGATCAGACGCTTCAGGGGCTAGAAAAATTGGTGGGTGAAGCAGGCATGGATACCGAACCCATGCCTTTGGCGGAACGAATTAAACAGGTTCAGTTGACCTCTTTAGGCAAAGACTTAATGCTGTCGATGATTCCAAATGGTCATGCCGTTCAGGAATTTAAAGGCATTAGCAGCGGTTATGGTTATCGTAATCATCCGCTGACGGGTAAGCGACACCTGCATGCGGGCGTGGACTACCGTGGTAAAAAAGGTGATCCAGTAATTGCAACGGCCGATGGTGTGGTGAGCTTTTCTGGGCTTAAAAAAGACAGTGGTTTTGGAAACTTAATTAGTGTAGTTCATGCAAATGGTTTTCGAACCGTTTATGGACACTTAAATAAACGGCTCGTTAAAACTGGGCAGTACGTACAGAAGGGCGAGGTGATTGGTGAAATTGGTTCAACCGGTCGCTCTTCAGGGAATCATCTGCATTATGAAGTGTGGTTTGTCTTTCGCCGCTTAAATCCAAAATACTTTAGTGATTGGACGATTGAAAATTACGATGACATTTTTACACGCGTTAAGGGAGTGCCATGGGGTTCTTTAAGTCAAGCCGTCGCGAATCGCGTCCGGAAAATGGAAAAACAATTATTGCTAAGGGCTGTACCGTTGCAGGAGAAATCTGCAAGTTAGCAGGGCCTTTGCATGTGGACGGTCGAGTCGATGGTGTGATTGACAGTGATCATAACTTATCGATTGGTCAATCTGGCTATGTAACAGGTTTGGTGAAGGCTAAAAAAGTGGTATTAAGCGGTGCCTTTGAAGGGAAGATGATCTGTGAAGACATTGAAATTCTTTCCAGTGGTAAGTTAATTGGCGAGCTGGTTTGTAATAATTTTGTGGTGGAAACGGGTGGTAAGTTTATCGGTCAAAGTCATGAAATGACCGAAGGCGGGATGGTGGTTAGTTTACCTGAAACCTTTGAAAAACTTGCTAAAACGGCGGTAGAGTCGCTGGAAAATCAATCTGATACGAAAAAAACAGAAGAAACATAATTTTTAAGGGTATGAAATGACAAAGTTATACGATATCGCCGTAGTCGGTGCAACGGGTGCGGTTGGAGAGACCATTTTAAAAGTGCTTGAAGAGCGAAAATTTCCAGTTGGAACCTTGTACCCGTTAGCCAGCAGTCGTTCCGCAGGTAAAAAAATTCAATTCAATGGTAAGTGGATTGAAGTTCAGGATTTGGAAAAATTTGATTTTTCCCAAGCTCAAATTGGACTATTTTCTCCAGGTGCAAGTATTTCAAGAATTTATGCACCAAAAGCGGCGGAAGCCGGATGTGTGGTAATTGATAATACCTCACAATTTCGTTATGACGACGATATCCCGCTGGTTGTACCTGAAGTGAATCCTGCGGCTGTTGCGGACTATAAGAATCGTGGCATTATTGCCAATCCAAACTGTTCAACGATTCAAATGTTGGTAGCGTTAAAGCCAATTTATGATGCGGTCGGTATTAAGCGTATTAATGTGGCAACCTATCAAGCCGTTTCGGGAACCGGAAAAGAGGCGATTGAAGAGTTGGCAAAACAAACTGCCAATTTACTCAATATGAAAACGGTTGAAAGTAAGGTTTATCCAAAACAAATTGCGTTTAACTGCATTCCTCAAATTGATGTGTTCATGGACAATGGCTACACCAAAGAAGAGATGAAGATGGTGTGGGAGACGAAAAAAATCATGGGCGATGAGGCCATTTTGGTCAATCCGACTGCGGTACGTGTGCCGGTTTTTTATGGACACAGTGAAGCGTTGCATATTGAAACCGATAAAAAAATTACGGCATCAGAAGCCAAAGCGTTGATGGAAGCGGCAGAAGGGATTGTGTTGATTGATGAACACGTTGATGGCGGGTACCCGACCGCAGTGTCCGATGCGGCCAATACCAATCCTGTGTATGTTGGGCGTATTCGTGAAGATATTTCAACGGAAAATGGCTTGAATATTTGGGTGGTGGCGGACAACGTGCGCAAGGGCGCGGCAACCAATACGGTGCAAATTGCGGAACTGTTAATTAAAGACCACCTTTAAGTTTGTGAAAAACAATACGAGTTTTACAAAAATTGCACTGGGTATTGAGTATTTAGGTACGAATTACTGTGGTTATCAAAAACAGGTAGAGTGCCCAACGGTTCAAGCGCATTTAGAGGCGGGACTGTCGAGTATTGCCAATGCACCCGTTGGATTAATTTGTGCGGGTCGTACCGACACCGGTGTTCATGCCATTGGTCAGGTGGTGCATTTTGAAGCCGAGGCCGAACGCCCTTTAAAAGCGTGGTTGCAAGGCGGGAACACAAAGTTGCCTATTGATATTCGAATTGCATGGGCGCAACCCGTTGCAGACGATTTTCATGCACGGTTCTCGGCGGTCGCGCGTCAATATCGGTATGTCATTTTTAATCGTTCGGTGAACTCTGCGGTGTTGGCCAATCGAGTTACGTGGTTGTACTCTGATCTGGATGTCGAAAAAATGCACTTGGCGGCGCAATCGTTGGTCGGTTATCACGATTTTAGCTCGTTTCGTGCCTCAGGTTGTCAGGCTGCGAATGCGTTAAGAACGGTGGAGTCTCTTTCGGTCTCTCGTAA
>JALSJT010000162.1 GCA_026989175.1 Thiomicrorhabdus sp.
CCAGCTGAACTACCGCTCCATGGTGGGTGATACTGGGCTCGAACCAGTGACCCTCGCCTTGTAAGGGCGATGCTCTCCCAACTGAGCTAATCACCCAATTAAACCTCTCTGTTAAGCCACTCTAGCCCGCTTAATCAAAGTCTTTGTGCTTAATTGATGTGGCGTATTATAGAGTGATGTGAGAGGTTGTCAATCTAAAAAATGAAGTTTTCTTCATTTTTTTAAAACCATTTAATTAACTAACCATTAACCGCTTCTTTTAAGGCTTTACCTGCTGTAAATTTAGGGACTTTAGCGGCAGGAATTTGCATCTCTGCACCCGTTTGAGGATTACGACCGGTACGCGCAGCACGATCACCAACTTTAAATGTACCAAAACCGATGATTGCAACAGAATCACCTTTACTCATCGCATCCGTAATGGCTGAAACGGTCGCTTCTAATGCTTTTGCCGCATCTGCTTTCGTTAATTCTGCACCTTCTGCAATTGCACTTACTAACTCAGACTTGTTCATTGTGTTCTCCGTAAAGTATTAATAATTTAATGCGTAACGCCCCTATTTCGAACCGTTAGTCATTAAATTTTATAGTGACCACGAATTGGGCTTTAGCATTTATAGCAACCAACCCTAGACAGTGTCAAGAAAATAAAGGCGTTTAAGCCAAATTAGTGGCGATTTACCTTGTTTTCAGTCATTTTTTTCGATTCTGAGCCTTTAAGCACCGCATCGTCTATATTTTTTTCTAATGGAACTGGCTGTTTCACTAAAGCTAATTTAAACACTTCATCCACCCATTGTACTGGACGAATATCTAGTTGAGATTTAACCTCCTCTGGTACATCCGCTAAATCTCTAACATTATCTGCGGGAATCAGCACCATTTTGATTCCACCACGTAAGGCAGCCAATAGCTTCTCTTTAAGACCGCCAATCGGAAGCACTTCACCTCGCAAGGTAATTTCTCCCGTCATTGCCACATCGGAACGTACGGCAATATTGGTAAACACGGAGGTGATGGCGGTGCAAATCGCAATTCCGGCACTTGGGCCGTCTTTTTTAATGGCTCCCTCAGGAAAGTGTAAGTGCAGATCAAACGCTTCATAAAAGTTTCCCTCTAAGCCCAACGCCGCTGAGCGACTACGAATCACGCTCATTGCCGTCTGCACCGACTCCTCCATCACACTGCCCAACTGCCCTGTACTGGAGAGTTTTCCTTTCCCTGGCATCGCAGTGGCCTCTATTCTCAACAGATCGCCACCTACGCGTGTCCACGCTAATCCTGAGACCTGTCCAATACGATTCTCTTTGTCCGCTAACCCAATGCGGTAACGTGCCACCCCTAAATACGCTTCTAGCTCGCTAGGTGTAACGGTAATTTTACCTTCTACTTCATGTGTCACCAATTTTTTCACCGCTTTACGGCAAATTTTAGCCAACTCTCGAGACAACAAACGCACCCCTGCTTCTCGGGTATAACACTGAATAATTTCTTGAATCGCTTCTATGGTGATCTCTAACTCGTTTTTCTTTAAGCCATGATCTTTTTCTGCGCGTGGCAACAAGTGTTGAATCGCAATTTTTAATTTTTCAGGTTCGGTATAGCCCGATAAATTAATGACTTCCATTCGATCAAGCAGTGCTTCTGGAATATCCATCGAATTGGAGGTTGCAATAAACATCACATCTGACAAGTCATAGTCCACTTCCAAGTAGTGGTCATTAAAGGTCGCGTTTTGCTCAGGATCTAGCACTTCTAAGAGTGCCGAAGCAGGATCACCACGCATATCACTTGACATTTTGTCAATTTCATCCAATAAGAACAGCGGGTTTTTTGTCCCAGCCGTCTTCATTTTCTGAATAATTTTTCCAGGCAGTGCGCCAATATAGGTTTTACGATGCCCACGAATCTCAGCTTCATCTCGCACACCGCCCAAAGACATACGTACATATTTACGATTGGTTGCCTCGGCAATCGCGCGTGCCAAAGAGGTTTTTCCAACCCCTGGAGGCCCCACTAAACAGAGGATAGAGCCTTTCATTTTTCGCACACGTTTTTGAACCGCGAGATACTCAATAATGCGCTCTTTTACTTTATCAAGACCATAATGCTTGGCATCTAAGAACTGCTGACTCTTGTTTAAATCCTTAGAAACACGACTCATTTTTTTCCATGGAATATCCAGCAACCAGTCTAAATAATTTCGAACAACGGTCGCTTCTGACGATTGTGCCGGCATCATTTTTAACTTTTTCAGCTCGGCTTCTGCTTTTTCGGTCGCTTGCTTACTTAAGCCGACCTCTTTAATACGTTGAGCAATTTGTTCAAACTCACTCACCGCTTCATCACCACCGGCTAACTCGCTGTGAATGGCCTTTATTTTTTCATTCAAATAGTAGTCACGCTGTGTTTTATCCATCTGTTTTTTAACACGCGTTGTAATACGCTGTTCAGACTCTAATAACTCCAACTCGGTTTCAACCATTGCCAGCATTCGTTCTAACCGTGCACTCGTCGCAGTAATTTCCAGCAATGCTTGTTTATCCGCGACCTTTAAATTCAAATTTGCAGAGATCAAATCGACCATTCGGTCTGGGTTCTCTTCTTTTTGAACCGAAGATTTCACCTCAGAAGGGATTTTTTTATTCAATTGTGCAAACGCGGCAAAACGTGTACGCAGTGTACGAAGCAACACCACGCTTTCGACCGAATCCTCTTCGGCTGAGAGTGCTTCTTGAATATCTCCGAGTAAAATAGGAGTGTCATTGATTAGACTCATTAACTCAAAACGCTGGACCCCCTCAACCAACACCTTAACCGTACCATCAGGTAGCTTAAGCAGTTGTAGAATATTTGCCATCGTTCCAATGGTATGTAAATCTTCTAAAGAGGGATCATCTAGCTCGGGGGATTTCTGGGTGATTAAGAAGATTTTCTTATCACCCTTCATCGCTTCATTTAACGTGTGAATTGATTTTTCACGTCCAACAAACAGGGGCATCACATTCCCAGGAAACACCACAACATCCCTTAAAGGAAGAATCAATACATTCATTTTCATACTCACTTGATTAATATCCATCTGCATCCTTTTATCGAACCCAAGTCCTCTCACGTTTCTAAGTGAGGAGTTGGGCGAACTCAGCATAAAGAAAAACCCAGACTAGCTGGGTTTTTTACAATATCAGTTTGTTAAAAGAGCGCGTTAAGCCTTTTTAGACTCACTCTCCTTATAAACCAGTAAAGGCGGTTTTTTGCCTTGAATCACGGCTTTATTAATAACGACCTTTTCAATGTTTTTCAAGCTTGGAAGATCATACATGGTATCCAGCAACAACTGTTCCAAAATAGAACGCAAACCACGAGCGCCTGTTTTACGCTCAATCGCCAACTTCGCAACTTCAGTCAGCGCATCTTTTCGAAACTGTAACTCCGCACCTTCCAACTCAAACATTCTCTGAAACTGTTTTACTAATGCATTTTTAGGTTCGGTTAAAATTTGAACCAACGCCTTTTCATCCAGCTCCTCAAGTGAGGCAATCATCGGTAAACGTCCGACAAACTCAGGAATTAAGCCAAATTTAATTAAATCTTCAGGCTCAATTTTTTGAAACTTTTCTGAGATAGACATTTTATTGTCTTCGCCTTTAACCTCGGCTGAAAAACCAATTCCAACATTGGTTTCAATGCGCTGCTCGATAATTTTATCTAGCCCTTCAAATGCTCCACCCACCACAAACAGTATTTTAGAGGTGTCGACTTGAATCATATCTTGATTGGGGTGCTTGCGTCCACCTTGAGGCGGAACCGAAGCAACCGTCCCTTCAATCAACTTCAAAAGTGCTTGCTGAACCCCTTCACCCGACACATCTCTTGTAATCGATGGATTTTCAGATTTACGGGTAATTTTATCAATTTCATCAATGTAAATAATACCGCGTTCAGCTTTTTCAGGGTCATTATCACAACGTTGTAATAGCTTTAACACAATACTTTCAACGTCTTCACCCACATACCCTGCTTCGGTTAAGGTCGTCGCATCGGCAATCGCAAATGGAACGTCCAATAAACGTGCTAGGGTTTGTGCCAATAACGTTTTACCTGAACCAGTAGGCCCAATCAATAAAATATTACTTTTCGTCAGCTCAACTTCATCTTTTATATGCGCCTGTTGCAAACGCTTATAATGGTTATAAACAGCAACCGATAAGACTTTTTTAGAACGCGATTGTCCAATGACATAATCGTCTAGAATAGCACTGATTTCATGGGGGGTTGGCAAGTTTTCCAATTCAAATTTGCTAACCGCCTCTTCACCAAACTCTTCACGAAGAATATCATTACACAGTTCAACACACTCATCACAAATATAGACGGATGGTCCTGCAATCAGTTTTCTTACTTCATCTTGGCTTTTACCACAAAAAGAGCAATCTAAAGACTCTTCACTCATTGTATTACCCTTTATCTACTTTTTAAAACGCTATCAATTAAACCATAATCACACGCTTCCTGCGCACTCATAAAGTTATCACGATCGGTATCTTTTTCAATAGTCTTCAGCGTTTGACCCGTGTGTTCAGCAAGCGCCTTGTTTAATCGACCTTTGATTTGCAAAATCTCTTTCGCATGAATCTGAATATCACTCGCCTGCCCTTGAAAGCCGCCCAATGGTTGATGAATCATCACTCTGGAGTTTGGCAATGCAAAACGCTTGCCCTTTTCACCTGCTGACAGTAAAAAAGACCCCATACTGGCAGCTTGACCAATACACATGGTACTCACATTCGGCTTAATAAAACGCATGGTATCGTAAATAGCCATACCTGCCGTCACACTCCCCCCTGGCGAGTTGATATACAAATGAATATCTTTATCAGGATTTTCAGACTCTAAGAAAAGCATTTGAGCCACAATTAAGTTTGCCATATGATCTTCAACTTGACCCACTAAAAAAATAACACGTTCTTTTAACAGTCTTGAATAGATATCGTAAGAACGTTCGCCACGGCTGGTTTGTTCGATCACCATGGGAACCAAAACATTGTGAATCATATTATCCATACTTTTATATCTCATCCTAATTTTAAAGCTTTCAATCCAATCCCTCACGTAACATCTGTCTTTCTAAGAGTGGATTTAGGCATGATGCAAAAAAAAACTTAACGCCAAACTTAACACAAACAGGTGTCAATTTAGCGTTAAGTTTTAACGGGCTATTCAATCAATGCATTACGCCGCAGGCGAAACCACGTCATCAAAAGACTTTGTTACTTCGGTTACTTTGGCTTCAGACAAGATCTTGGCGGCCACTTTCCCTTCCACTAAAATCGCACGAATTTCATTTTTAGCATTTGGATTTTCAGTATACCAATTAACCACTTCCGCAGGGTCGTCATAAGAGGCGGCTTGATCTGCAATATAAGCATTTACATCGTCTTCTGTCGCTTCAATTTTATGGGTTTTAATAATGTCTCCCAATACAAGACCTAAGGTCACACGTTTTTTCGCTTCCTCTTCAAACTGAGCCGCTTCCATATTTACATCTTCAGGCTTCATTCCTTGTTGCTGAAGGTTTTGCACTGCACGATCCATTAAGTTCTTCACTTCTTGATCTAACAACGATTTTGGCAGTTGAATATCAACCAACGCTTGTAAAGAATCTAGAACAACCGAACGGTTTTTACTCTCTACCGCACGCTCTAGTTCTTTTACCATATTGCTTCTAATCTCTTCAATTAAAGAGGCTTCCGTGCCATCTTCTACACCAAATGATTTAACAAACTCTTCATCAATTTCAGGCAGTTCTTTTGTCATAACCGAGTGAACTGTAATATCAAAGGTAACCGTTTTTCCTTTTAGGTGCTCTGCACGGTAGTCTTCAGGGAAAGAGACTTCAATAACCTTCTCTTCTCCTTTTTTCATTCCCACAATTTGATCTTCAAACCCAGGAATCATACGACCACTTCCTAGCTCTAATGGAACGTCTTCACCAGAACCGCCCTCAAAGACTTCACCATCAATTTTACCCACAAAGTCAATAATCACTTGCTCGCCTAATTTGGCTTTTTTATTGCCATTTGCTGGCTTCCAAGCGGAACGCTGTTCACGCAAACGGGTAATCATTTTAGCGACATCTTCATCGGTGACTTCAGCGTTAATTTTTTCAACGTTAATAGCGCTAAAATCTGGTAACGTAATCTCTGGATACACTTCAAAACGTGCAACAAAGGTGATATCACCATCAGCATCTTTTAAGTCATCAAACGCTGGAAACCCTGCAACATTTAATTTTTCTTGATCCACGGCATCGTAAAATGCTTTCTGTAACGCATCGCCCATCACCTCTTGTCTAACTTGTCCACCGTGACGTTTTTTAACGACACTCATCGGTACTTTACCTGGACGAAAACCATCCATTTTAACCGAGCGACGAACTTCATTTAAACGCTTCTCTACGCTTGCGTTTAGGTCTCCTGAAGGAAAGGTGACAGTCATTTTGTGCTCAAGGCCTTGTTCTGGTTTTTCTACAGTTACTTGCATTTTAAAGTCTCAAAGTTCATGTTTATAAATTGACAGGATTAAGTTAACTCAATCCGTGGGTTAGGATTTACTAAAAATTAGGCTCAAAATTATACTGACTTCACGGCTAAAATAAAAGAAAAACAATCAGATATACTAAAAATAACAGATAAAAACAGTGTTAGAATCAGCAAACTTGAATATTAAAAAGGAATTAAATCATGCCCATTGAAAAAATCGTCTTACTGCTTTCAGGCACTATGGTACTGCTAGGATCAATCTTAACCCTTTACCACTCACCAGCTTGGCTCTACCTAACCGGTTTTGTGGGTGCAAATTTACTCTTTGCTGGATTAACTGGATTTTGCCCGATGGTTAAACTCCTTAGAAAACTCGGCTTTAAACATGGACAAGCGTTTAAATAAACGCTTAAATGCCCCTCCTCTTAATCCGTAAGAGGGGGAAGAAAATTTTAAACCAACGATTTTTCAACCAATGCCTGCTCTACCTCTAGCGCTTCTTGCAAGGTTAACCACTCCATTTCGTTCGCTTCAATCGCTTGCTCGCAAATGGCTTGCGCTTTTAAACATTTCGCCAGTTTCTCTTTATTCTCAGATTCATACAACGTATTGTCTTCCATCATTAAGTGAAGCTTCGCTTGCTCTGTTTGCAACCCTTCTAACGCTCGCTCTACTTTTTTAATGGCTTGTTTAATCGGCTTTAAACGGGCTTCAAACTGTTTTCGTTGCTGTGCGCTGGCCTGTCTCGCCTGTTTTTTAGTGTGTCCTTCTTTTGGCTCTTTGGCCGCCGTCGCTTGCTCTTTTAAGGTTTTTAAGCGCATTTGCAAATAGGCATCTAAATCGCCCATAAAGTGCGAGACCTTGCCTTGGTGTACCCACCAGTACTGATCGGCAATACTGGCCAATAAATGTTTGTCGTGCGTCACAATAATCAGTGCGCCATCAAAGTCTTGTAGCGCCATGTCTAAGGCATCTCGGGTGTCCATATCCAAATGGTTGGTTGGCTCATCCAAAATAATTAAGTTGGGCTTTTGATAGACGATAATCGCCAGTGCCAAACGGGCTTTTTCACCCCCTGAGAAATGCTCAATCGAATCTAAACACTGCGCATTTGAAAAGCCAAAACTGCCTAAAAAATTACGTGCCTCTTGGTCGCTCGGTGGCTCAGGCAACATCAATAGGTGTTGCAGTGGGCTTTTTTCGTAAATAAGCGATTCCAGTTGATGTTGCGCAAAATAGCCAAATTTTACCCCCCTGCTAATCTGAACCTTACCGTTTTCTGGTGCAAGATCGCCTACCAGCAGTTTAATTAAGGTCGATTTACCCGACCCATTGACCCCAACCAAACCAATACGATCCCCCGCCCGCAAGGTTAAGTCTACGTCTTTTAAAATGACCTGCTCACCATACGAAAAACCAACTTGCTTTAACCCTAGCATTGGATCAGGTTGATGCTGGGGGGGAGAAAATTTAAAGGTAAATGGATTGGAAGCTTGTACCGCCGCCACCTCTTCCATCCGCTCTAAGGCCTTTACACGGCTTTGTGCTTGCTTGGCTTTACTGGCTTTGGCTTTAAAACGTTCGATAAAGCTTTTAAGGTGCTGCATCTGCTGTTTTTGTTTATCATGCAATGCTTGTTGCTGCATCAATTGTTCACTACGCTGGCGCTCAAATGAGGCAAAATTACCAGAATAAAACGTGATTTTTTGTTGGTGAATATGGGCGATGCCTTGCACCACTTGATCAAGGAAATCACGATCATGCGAAATGATTAAAATGGCACCAAGATAGGATTTTAACCACTGAATCAACCACGCGACCGCTTCAATATCTAAATGGTTAGTTGGCTCATCCAATAACAGCAAATCAGAACGTTGCATCAATGCTCTAGCCAACTTTAAACGAACCTGCCAACCCCCTGAAAATTCAGAAATTTTCTTTTCAAATTCAGGCGCATTAAACCCCAGTCCATACAGCAGTTGTCGCGCATTATTGGGGACAGAAAATCCGTCTATTTTATCCAGCATATCGTAAGCAAGCACTAAGGATTCGTGATCTTGAGAGGCTTCCGAAGCGATGACTTGACGTTGCGCTTCTGCATACTTTGTATCGCCAAAACAGACATAATCCAGCGCGTTTAAATCGAGTTGTTTTACCTCTTGTTCGACACTGCCAATCAGCCAATTGGCAGGAATGGCAACTTGACCTTCATCAATCGCGTGCTCGCCTAAAATGGTTTTAAACAGCGTGGTTTTTCCCGTGCCATTTTGACCGATTAAACCAATTTTTTGCCCGGGGTGAATATTAAGACTTGCGCCTTGAAACAGTAGTTTAGTACCCGCGCGAATGGATAGGTTTTGTAGTGATAACACGTATTTATTGAACCTCTTGAATATGACCGCCCGACAGGCGTAATTGACGATCCATTTTGCCTGCCAGCGCCAAATCATGGGTAACAATCACCAGCGCCGTATCAAACTCTTGATTCAGCTCCAATAACAACTGAAAGACTTGTTCGGCAGAGCTATCATCCAAATTTCCAGTCGGCTCATCCGCCAAAACACATTTGGGTTTGGTAATCAATGCACGGGCAATCGCCACTCGCTGACGCTCCCCGCCCGACAGTTCACTTGGCTTATGTGCCATTCGGCTCGCCAATCCGACTCGATCCAATAGTTGCTCAGCTTGAGATTGTGCGACTTTTGCATTGGTTCGTCGAACTCTCAGTGGCAACATCACATTTTCGAGTGCGGTGAGCTCTGGCAATAGGTGGTGAAACTGGTAGACAAACCCCATGTATTGATTGCGTAACTGACCCCGACGTCGGTCTTTTTCTTGCGAAAAGGGCTGTCCATTTAACAAAACCGTGCCCTGATCGGGTGCATCTAGTCCTGCTAAAATATGCAATAAGGTACTTTTTCCAGAACCCGATGCGCCTACAATCGCCACTTTTTCCGCAGGTTTCACCACTAAATCGACATTGGTAAAAACAGTGGTTTCTAACCCCGCTTCTTGAAACGATTTAGACAATCCACTGGCTTGCAACACCCATCTATCTTGTAATAACTCACTCATAACGTAATGCCTCAGCAGGTTGAAGTTTTGCCGCTTTACGTGCGGGGTACAGCGTTGCGAGCAAGGTTAAGACAAAGGCTAACCCAGTGACCGACCAAACATCACTCCACTCCACTTTAGAGGGGACACTGCTAATGTAATACACATCCGCAGGGAAAAACTCAATACCTAAAACCGTCTCAATAAAAGGAATAATCACGTCAATATTAAAGGCTAACGCTAAGCCGCCTGCCAACCCCATTAAGGAGCCAAAGACGCCAATCACCAACCCTTGAATAATAAAAATCAACTGAATACTCATCGGCGATGCACCAATCGTTCTCAACACCGCAATATCGCCCTGTTTATCGGTGACCACCATCACCATAGTCGAGACGATATTAAACGTGGCGACCATAATAATCAGCGCCAAGACAATAAACATCATCCGTTTTTCCATCTCAATCGCTCTAAAAAAGTTGGCGTGTTGTTGCGTCCAGTCACGCAAATATAAGGTTTTTTGCGCCACTTGCGCCAATTGATTTTTAACCTTACCCACTAAAAACATATCGTCTAACTTAAGTTGCAACGCCGTAACGGAGTCGCCATATTTAAAGACTTTTTTAGCATCCTCAATATGAATAATCGCTAAACCGCTGTCATACTCGTGCATCCCCGCTTGAAACACGCCCACGACGGTAAAGCGTTTAATGCGTGGCACCATCCCAACGGGTGAGATGGTGCCTTGTGGTGCAATCAACGTGACTTTATCGCCAATATCCACCCCCAAGCTCATCGCTAACTCACTGCCTAAAATCATCCGATATTTTTTCGGCACCAGATCCGCAAGCTGACCCTCGTCTAACATTTTACTGTCAATGTCCGCCACACTGTTTTCAAGCTCAGGCAGTACGCCACGAATCGCCACCCCTTTCACTTCACCCGCATGGCTTAACATCCCCTGCTCCATAATATTAGGGGCGGCGCCCGTGACATGAGGTTGGTTAATCATTTGGTTATAGAGCGAGTTCCAATCTTCTAAACGGTTATTGCTCTCATTAATGGTCATGTGCGCGGTCATGCCCAAAATACGGTCTCGCAACTCCTCTTGAAAGCCATTCATAATCGACATAATGGTAATTAACGCCGTGACACCCAATGCAATACCAATCATTGACGAAAAGGAGATAAACGAAATAAAACCATTCCGCCGCTTGGCTCGGGTGTAACGTAGCCCTAAAAACAGCTCATAAGGAAGTTTAAACATACAAAATTAATGCCTTTTTAAAATATTATTTTGAATCATCTGAATCTTGTTTATGAATGGGGTTAAAGACGGGAAGGCTGTAATTGGTCAAAATCGCCAAAATACGTAAGCTAAAGACCACCACAATACACAAAACAACGGCGATCTCTTGTTGCTCAAAAAAACCGCTCGCTAAGACCATTACACTCGCGCCAATAAAACTCGCCGTCGCGTAAATTTCTTTACGAAATATCAGCGGTACTTCGCCCACCAACACATCCCGAATCACACCGCCTGCGGCACCGGTCATAATGGCGGTCATAATAATGATAGGGTCACTCAACCCTAAATCCATCGCTTTTTGTGCGCCAATAGCGGTAAACACCGCTAACCCTAACGCATCCAAATACAGCAAAAACTGCATGGGCGCGGTTTTAAACTTGGCGTAAAAAAACATAAACAGCGCGGCAATCACCACAATGTAAATATAAAGGGGCTGTGTTACCCAAAAGACGGGCTGGCCTAAAATCAAATCACGCAAGGTTCCGCCACCAATGGCGGTGACCATCGCAATCACGATCGC
>JALSJT010000163.1 GCA_026989175.1 Thiomicrorhabdus sp.
TTCATAAGAACATGACACAAGAAAAATCCAACACCGACGCTTACGCTTTTAACAAACTCCGCAAAAAAATCCGTGGCTGTGTCGGTAAAGCGGTGGCTGATTACAACATGATTGAAGCGGGCGATGTCATCATGGCGTGTGCCAGTGGCGGAAAAGACTCGCATGTCATGATCGACATGTTACTGCACCTGCAAAAAACCGCCCCCATTGATTTTAAAGTGGTGGTGGTAAATTTAGATCAAAAACAACCTGATTTTCCCGCCCATATTTTGCCCGACTACTTTGAAGCCCTTGGTGTGCCTTATTATATTATCGACAAAGATACCTTTAGCGTGGTGCAAGCCAAAATACCCGAGGGAAAAACCACTTGCGGTCTCTGCTCTCGCCTCAGACGAGGTACGCTGTACGCCTTTGCCGAAAAAATTGGCGCCACTAAAATCGCACTCGGCCATCACATGGATGACATCGTCGAAACGCTCTTTTTAAGCCTATTCTTTAATGGCAAACTCAAGGCGATGCCACCCAAACTACTGAGCGATGATCGGCGAAATATCGTCATCCGTCCTCTCGCTTATTGTCGCGAAAAAGACCTACTGCAATACGCCAATCTCAAAGCCTACCCGATCATTCCCTGTAATCTCTGTGGCTCTCAGGAGAACTTACAACGACAAAATATTAAAGCCATGCTAAACAACTGGGATACCCACTCACCAGGTCGAGTGGAAAATGTGTTTAATGCGATGAAAGAGGTCGCCCCCAGCCAACTCTGTGACACCAAGCTCTTTAACTTTACCAACTTAACCATTGACCGAACGGGGGAGGCAAAACCTTATGCATTTGAAGAGGCCGAAATATCGTCCACCAATCTCAACCAAGCGGTTGAAATTACCTTTGATCCTAAACCCTTTAACCCCAAGCCCTTCGTAAAAAACAGTGCCTAATAAAAAATTAAGCAAACCAAAAGAGCAAGTTTGGGTTGGTCGTCTACTCAAAGGGTTCATCAAACTGTTTAGCTGGATGCCTTATCGGCTCACACAATGGGTCGGTACCGCTATAGGAACGCTCTTGTACTGGCTACCCAGTCGTCCCAATAATAACCGTGGCATTACCCAAAAAAATCTTGCGGTGGCGTATCCCAACTTAACGCCCTCCGCTCGAAAACAACTTGAAAAGCAGAGTTTAATCGAACTGGGAAAAGTCACGGCAGAACTCGGTGCTGCATGGTGCTGGCCTTACCAACGTCTCAGCCCCTTATTAAAAGAGGTCAAAGGTCAACATTTCGTTGATGACGCCATCTCACAGCAAAAAGGCATTATTTTTTTAGCCCCCCACATGGGAAATTGGGAGCTGATCGGCCCTATTGTTTCCGCACAACACCGTGCCACTTTTTTATACCGTCCGCCCAATGTGCCTTCCGTCGAATCCTTTATGGTCAATGCCCGAGCACGATTTGGCGCCACCCTCGCCCCCACCAATATACGTGGGGTACGCACACTCATTCAAGCCCTAAAAAAGCAAGAAGCCACCGTTATCTTACCCGATCAAGACCCGGGAGAGTCTGGCGGGGTTTACGCTCCCTTCTACGGTCGCCCAGCCCGAACCATGACACTAGTCAGCAAGCTCATTCAAAAAACCGACTGTGCCGTTCTGTTTATCGTACTCAAACGCCTCCCCAACGCCCAAGGGTTCTGTCTACACTACCTGCCAGCCGATCCCAATATCGCCTCAACAAACGAACTCAAAGCAACCACCGCCCTAAATAAGGGGGTAGAAAATTGCATTCAACTCGCACCCGAGCAGTACCTATGGTGCTATAAACGCTACCGCAAACCACCTAAAGCGATTGCAGATATTTATAAGTCTTAAACACTTAGAAACGCGTGGTGATCTGTAAGCGCCTAGTTAAATTTTAGACAAAAAAAAAGCACTGCAAATAAATGCAGTGCTTCTCAACTTAGGGGCAATAAATTTTAAAACAACTTTTAACAAGACTTTTAGGGAAAGCCTAACTTTAATAAATAGGGGATTCATTTAAGTTGGCTCTAGTTTAGGGCGCAAAGCCGTATTGGTCAACTTCCAAAGATTGAAGAAACCTTAAGAAAAGATTGAGGGTTTTTACTTACCTCTTCTTATAACTCTCTGAGACCTTTGCAGGAAAGGTCTCTTACTTCACTTTTCGACCCACATACCAAGCATAACGTTGTTTGATCGATGATTCATCTGACACTTCATTTTCTGGGATTAACCAGCCTTCCCCGTAGACTTCAGTGGTTAAGTTTGACCATGACTGATTAAATTCACCCGATTGAATGTAAAAGGCTTCATTTTTAGGCGCATTTTCTTGAGGCGGGGACAAAAAGGTTTGGTAAAAAAGCAGTCCATTCGGTTTTAGTGCCTCGGCAATACTAGCAAACAACCCTCGGTCTAAATAGCGGCTGACCACAATGATATCGTATTGTTGATAAGGCAAAATCATCTGTTCTAAATCGGTAATGAGTGGGTTGATTGACAGTTGATGGAGGCTTGCCCAGTTGTTTAAAACGGTCAACGCGGTGTCCGATATATCCCACGCATCGGTTTTTAAGCCACACTGCGCTAAAAATCGGGCATTCCCCCCCAAACCACACGCCAATTCTAATGCTTGCCCGTAGAAAGGCAGCAAATGGCTGTGTTGTTTTAAGACATGGCAGGGGTTTGCAGGGCTCTGTAAGGTCGCGGCTTGATACTTCTGATCCCACTTTTTTGCGCTATCATTATTCATTATTTGTAAAAAATCCTCGCTTATTTGCGCCAAAAAGCGGCGGTAAAAAGCACTAATAGTGTGAATATCTCTAACCGCCCTAATAACATCGCAAAGGTTAAAATCCACTTAACGGGATCACTCATCGTTTGAAAGTTTTCAGAGACCTCTCCTAAACCGGGCCCCAAATTATTCATCATCGCGGCAATGGAAGAAAAAGCGGTCACTTCATCTACGCCTAATGCCATAATCGCCAACATCAACAGCGCAAAGGTAAACACATACACCGCAAAAAAGCCCCACACAGCGGTCATCACTTTTTCAGGAATGGTTTTACCACTGAGCTTAACGGGCAAAATCGCATTGGGGTGTAATAACCCTTTAATCTCCCTCATGCCCTGTTTAAAGAGCAACACGAAACGGATTGTTTTCATCCCCCCTGCGGTCGAGCCAGCACAACCGCCAATAAAACTCATAAAAATCAGCATAAAGGGTAAAAAAGCAGGCCATGCAGAAAACTCGGCATTAGCAAATCCAGTGGTGGTTGCCATTGAAACGGTTTGAAACACGCCGTAACGTACCGCCTCTTCAAGCGTAGGATAGACTTGCTGATAGTAGAGATAGAGCGTCACGATCAGTATGCCTGCGAGAAGGAGACCCAAATACGCTTTAAACTCAGGGTCTCGAAAATAGGCAAACCCATTCATTTGTCGAAAGGCACTGAAGTGCAGTGCAAAGTTGATACCTGCCAAAAACATAAAAAAGATCGCCACGCTCTCAACCGCCACACTGTCAAAATAACCAATACTGGCATCGTGTGTTGAGAAGCCACCAATTGCAACGGTTGAAAAACTGTGGCAAAAGGCATCAAACCAACTCATACCCGCGAACCAATACCCCAAGGCACACGCGAGTGTTAATCCGACATAAATATACCAAAGTGCTTTAGCGGTTTCGGAGATTCTAGGCGCAATTTTAGAGTCTTTCATGGGCCCTGGCGTTTCGGCGCGATAGAGCTGCATCCCTCCAACCCCTAGCATGGGCAGTATGGCAACGGCCAAAACAATAATCCCCATTCCCCCCATCCACTGCAGCTGTTGGCGATACCACAAGATGGCATGAGGCAGTGTATCCAACCCCGTCATAATGGTCGCACCAGTGGTGGTTAATCCTGAAAAAGATTCAAAAATAGAGTCGGTTAAGCTGAGATTCCCTGCCTCCTCTAATAGATAAAATGGCAGTGCCCCAACGAACCCAAGTACCGTCCAAAACATTACAACAATTAAAAATCCATCTCGAATTTTTAAGTCACGTTTATGATTATGGACCGGATACCAAAGTAAGCCCCCTAAAATAAAAACCACCACTAAGACCTGTACAAATTCAACTAAAGCACCGTCTTGATAATACAACGCAACCAATATTGGCGGAACAAGGCTTAAGCTAAACAGCATTAACAGCAGGCCTAAGACTTTTAAAATAATTTTAGAGTGCATAGATTAAAACCAACTTTTTTTCTCTTCAGGCGAAAATAGAGTTAAAACTTCGGCCGCACTGCTCGGATTAGAGATAAAGATAATGGCATGGTCTTCGGCTTCAATGACGAGATTTCGGTGTGCAATTAATACCTGATCATCGCGAATAATGCAGCCAATGGTAATATCTTGAGGCCAAGGAATATCCCCAATTTTTTTACCTATAATCTCGGAGCTATTCTCACTACCATGAGCAATAACCTCCATCGCCTCTGCCGCACCACGACGTAGAGTTGCCGCTTTCACCGTGTCTCCTTTTCGCATGTAGTGCAGTAAATGGCTGGTGGTAATGCTGTCAGCAGAGATGGCGATATCAATACTATTACGTTGAATTAACTCAACGTACGATTGATTATTCACCAGTGCAATCACGCGTTTTACACCTAATTTTTTCGCCAACATACCCGAAATAATATTGGCTTCATCATTATTGGTCACCGCAATAAAGAGATCAATCTCATCAATGTTCTCCTCCAACAACAGATCTTTATCCGAGACATCACCATGAATAATAATCGCTTTGTCTAAAATTTCGGCATTTTGTCGTGCCTGCTGGATGTTACGATCAATCAGTTTTACTTGGTGATCTTTCTCCAGCGCTTGCGCCAAACTAAAGCCAATATTGCCTCCCCCCCCGATCATAATATTACGAGAAGGTCGTGTTTTTCGGCACCTTAACTCAGAAACAATGGTTGAAATATGCGCCGATTCGGCCAAAAAGAAGACTTCATCCTCCTCTTTAATCACCACGTCGGCCGTTGGCATAACAATCTCATTTTTACGATAGATAGCAACAATTCGAGTTTTGATGTTTTCAGGTAAGTGCTCTTTAATTAACCCAATTTTTTTATTAACCAATAAGCCACTCTCTTCCGCTCGAACGGCAACCAATCGTACTTTCCCTTCGGCAAAATCAATGACCTGCAAAGAGCCTGGGTACTCAATTAACTGTAAAATATAATCTTTTACCAAACTTTCAGGGCTGATAAGCACGTCAATCGGCACACAGCCAGATTCAGAGTCTCGATTAAACAGTTCAGGGTGGTTTAAGTACGATTGCGCCCGAACCCGTGCAATTTTAGTGACAGCTTTATGATGAATATGTGCAATTTGACACGCTAAAATATTGGTTTCATCATTTTGTGTCGCCGCAATCAACAAGTCTGCATCTTCCAAACCTGTCTGCTCTAAAATATCTGGATGCGAGGCATGACCACAAATGGTTCGAATATCTAAGCGATCTTGCAGCCGTTGTAAACGCAGTCGATCTAAATCGACCACGGTAACACTGTGATTTTCACAGGCTAAGAGTTCTGCCAACGAAGAGCCAACTTGTCCAGCCCCTAAAATAACAATATTCATCGATTCATGTTCTCATTAAACGGGATTCTTAGGGTCAATCCCTAAATTCTTTAATTTTCGGTAGAGGTTGGTTCGATCAATCCCAGAGCGTTTGGCCGTCTCTGAAACATTCCCCCCCGTTTCACGCAATAACTGGCTTAAATAAGAGGCTTCTAAACGGTCTTTGGCCTCCTTTAAACGCAATGAGGTGTCTATTTCAGCCTCTTTTTTCTCGCTTGAACTCACCACCTTCGCCAAGACACTTTTAATTTCAGCATCACTGACTTCGCCCGTACCTAAGATCAAGAGTCGCTGAATTAAATTTTGTAACTCTTTTAAGTTACCTGGCCAACCATATTGACGTAGTGCATTTTGTGCCGGCACGGAAAAATGTCGATACTCAAGTCCCTCACGGGTCACAAAGTGATCAACAAAATAATCCACTAATTCAGGAATATCCTCAGTATGTTGACGCAAAGCAGGGACATCAATCGGCATTACTTTCAGGCGTTGGTATAAGTCTTCTCGAAACTGTCCATGCAACACCTCATGCTCCAACGCCCCTTTCGATAACCCAATCATACGTACATCCGTTAAAATAGGCGCTACGGAAGCCTCTGATTGATAGCTTTGATGTTTAATTAAGTCCGCCAATACATGTTGTGAGGCCGCGCTTAATTGCTCCAAATGGGAGACGACCAACGTACCATTATCCACTTCACGCATCAACGTATTCAGTTGAACAAAACGCTCCTCTTGCACATAACGGTTCAAATCCACCGCAGAGATCTCACGCAAGGCAAAGGCTTTTCGGGCACTGGTGTGATGAAGCGCTCTGGCAACATGATGACGTCCACTGCCCGATTCACCAGTAATCAAAATCGGCATGGTAAATTTAGAGAGGCGTTCAATGGTTTCGCGTAGCTGAACCATCGCCTTACTTTTACCCACTGGTAAAAGTTGCTCAGGCTGCTTCTGTTTAAGCTGGCGATTCTCTTGATGCAGTCGCCCATGTTCAATAGCGCGTTCTGCGGTCACAATCAATTTGGCGAGTGAGAGTGGCTTTTCTAAAAAATCATACGCACCAAGTTTTGTGGCTTCAATGGCGGTCTCAATAGTGCCATGTCCTGACATCATCACCACTTTAGCATGTTCAAGCACTTGCTCTTTTTGCATCTCTTTTAAAAGCGTAATACCATCAATGTCTGGCATCCAAACATCTAAAAAAATAACATCGGGCAGTCGCTTTCGCCACGCTTGCTGTGCTTGCACACCGTTGGCAGCCGTTTCAACTTGATAGCCCTCCTCTTCAAAAATCTCTTGCATTAAATTTCGGATATCTTTTTCATCATCCACAATTAAGAGCTTGCCAGGTTTCATTCAATCTACCTTAAGAGTTATATTGAGACCTTTGCACGAAAGGATACACGAATAAAAAAGGCTGAAATACGCCTGATTTTCGTTGAAAACCTTGCGAATACCTAGGTATTCCCTGCGATTTCCGCCTCAATCAGTCACATTTCATCTCTTTTTTCTCTCGCGCCCCTCTCGTGCAAAGGTCTCATGTTTTTATTCGCGATCATCACAGGAAATTTAATTATAAAACAGGTATTGGTCTCTGGCGTAGATTTCAAAGAAATTTGTCCATGATGCTCTTCCACGATTTTACGCACAATGGCCAACCCCAAACCAGAACCTTTTGGCTTATCGGTCGCATAGGGTTCAAAAATCCAATTTTGAGCCTCTTCTGCAATACCGGGACCGTTATCCTCTATTTGAATAACAAATTGCTCCTGTTCATCACAAAAAGTACGAATTTGAATCTTAGGCAAAATGGTATTCTCCGTCGCTTCAATCGCATTTTTAATCAAATTATGGAACAGTTGACGCAACCGCGCTTTATCTGCCAAAACCATGGGACACGCTTCCATTAACTCCAAACTTAACTGCCACTTAGCCGTAGGGTCTTGATACATCACGGCAATATCGGTAATCAATTGATTAATATCGGTCTCTTCTAACAGCACTTCTGGCGTATTGGCGTAATCTGAAAACGCTTGCACCAAGGTTTTCATGGTGGTGACCTGTTCAATAATCGTATGAGTCATGCGATTTAACAAGGCTCTGTTTTGACCCTCTAAGGTATGCTCCAGTTTAAACTGGAGACGCTCTGCAGAAAGTTGAATCGGCGTTAATGGATTTTTAATTTCATGGGCTAAACGACGGGCAACATCACTCCAAGCTGCATTTAATTGCGCTTGTACGAGTTCAGTAATATCATCAATAACAATCACATACCCCCCTATTTTTTTATCCATACTGGGCAGCGTGGAGCCATGAATCATCAATATTTTTTGTCCGTACTGTGAGGCAAACTCATACTGTAAGTGCCACGGTTTGTCACTCTGTTTTAATAAAGGGGATATTTTGCTGAAAAATTCAACGAGCTGAGGCAAGTTATCATCACGATACAATAAGTTCTCAAAGTGCTGTCCAATATAGTTTGAAAACTCAACATTAAAAATATGATTGGCAACATCATTGCTGGTGCGCAACCGTAAATTCATATCCAGCGTTAAGACACCACTGGTTAAGTTTTTAATAATCGCCTGTAAGTAGAGTTTTTGTACTTCGGTTTGCTGATGCCCTAATTTAATCTCATTTCGAGCCTGTGCGATTCGTTGAATCATGTCGTTAAAGGATTGGGTTAAATCGCCAAACTCATCATTCTCCTTAATCGGCATCTTAACGCTGTAATCGCCCTTAGAGACGGCACGTGTTCCACGAGCAAGCGTTTGAATGGGCTTGGTAAAGTTCTGCACCGCCTGAATGGTAAACAATACCGCCGTTGCTAAGGTAAGCAGTAACACCATCGACAAGATCAGGGTAAAGCTGGTAATCAAAGGACCCTTTAAATACGATAGCTCTTGGTACTGTGCCGAGGCCGCCGCAACCGACTCTGCCAGTGTCGTCATCGATTGTGGAATCAAAAAAATCACTTGAAGGGCGTAGGTTCCTGAGACATTAAAGTCTGAGAAAGGGATGATAACTCGAATAAACTGCGTATCAGACATTAAACCAGGACGCATCTCAACCGCTGCGTAGGTTTTGTTTTGGCGAATTTGTTGAAATAAATTATCCCCTGGCGCTTCGGGTAAAATCGAGGTCTCCTCTTGACTACTGAATGCAATCAACTGCTGATTCGAGTGGTAGAGTGCCACTTCTTGTGCATCGAGCAAGATGCGTAACCGATTCACTTCAATAACAGGAGAGGTCGCTAATAAGCTGCCTTTTTCATCAACGATCGCCTGTGTTAGTTTTAAACGATCTCGCGTACTGTTGTCCAACGAGAGTCGAACCAATGCCGACGCGTTTTTTAATGCCGTTTCGGTTTTGACATCAAACCACTGATTGATCCCCTGCTGAATAAAAGTCAATGAAAAGTAGAAGATAATTGCGGTCGGAATCCCAATCATTAAGGTGGAAGCCAACGTTAAACGAATGGTGATTTTAATCCCCGGGGTTCTCTTTTTATACTGAACTCTCAGTGTCCAAAGCACTTTAAGCAGTACAAATAAAACCACGCCAATCCCCGCTAGGGTAAAAAACAGTAGCGAAGAGTAGGTATCGGCAAAACTGGAGGCGTTTTGCAAAATCTGGCTCATAATCACCAAAGAGAGCATTAAGACACTCGAGATAAGAGTGATCCAACCGTACTGCTTTAAAAATGTCCAAAAACCAGAGTGCATAATTTAGTGCCAACTTTTTGGGGTGTGTATCTGAAACGATTGCCAACCACTGTCTAACTGCCAGTAGGGCTCAAGCAACGCATCAATCAATAATGGCGGAGGAAGCCGCCATTTGTCCAGTGAAATTCGTATTTTAAACAGGTACGTCTGCTCAGGGTGTAACGCAACTAAACTCATCACTGGAAGGGCTTGTAATGTCCCTAAGGTCTGTAACGCCTCTTCCAACGTTTGAAACGTTTGGCGCTTATGATTTCGGTGGTTATACAACACATAATAACGATTGACACCATACGCATACAGTTCCGTACGGTACTCAATGGATTTTCGAACACGATTAAATGGAATGCCTAATAAGGATTTCTCTTCCAGCAGCACCATCTCTGTTTTAAATAAAATGGGAATATCATGGTGAATGGCAGAAACGACTTGTTCAGGCAGTTTAAAATCCACTTTCGCATTCAACATCAATGTTTGGTCTTGAATACGCTCACTAAGCGTGGTGAAATAAATACCCTGTTTTGCGACAACAGAGGTCGACTGAAGACAGAACCATATGGATAAAACCCAAAAAAAACGCATCGACCATACAGAGTGACTTTGCGTTTTTTTCACCTTAATGCTTCTCAAGTAAACAGTAGAAGAAACCATCCATGCCATCAGCGTTCGGTAAAATTTGGCGACCGACGCCATCAAAACTTGATCCCCACTCTGCCTCAATCACCCTCTCTTTGGCGCTAGGCTCCGAGGCTAAAAAGTCCTGCATTTGCAAGCGATTCTCTTGAGGCAACACCGAGCAAGTAGCATACAACAAACGCCCTCCTGGTTTTAAGAGTGGCCAGAGTGCGGTTAAAATATCCGCCTGAATCGTCACCAACTCGTCAATATCCTCTTCGGTTCGGTGCCACTTAATATCAGGGTGACGGCGAATAATCCCCGTTGCAGAACAGGGCGCATCCAATAAAATTTTATCAAATAACTCGCCATCCCACCACGCATCGGGTTGAGAAGCATCACCCACTTGATATTCCGCTTCCAAGTCCAAACGATATAAATTTTCGGCTAAACGCTCTAAGCGTTCCGGCCCTTTTTCAATCGCAAGCACCTGTGCTTGATTGTTGGAACACTCCAATAAATGGGTGGTTTTGCCCCCCGGCGCGGCACACGCATCTAAAATTCGTTCATTGGGTAACGGCGCCAAGAGCGTCGCCGCCAGTTGTGCCGCAGGGTCTTGAACACTAAACCCCCCTTCGTCATAAGTGGGTAAACTGGTGACATCCACGCTCTGTTGCAGCACAATTCCTTGGAGAGCAATGGGGTGTGCCACGGCTTTAATATCCGCTTGCGCCAATTTTTCTAACAAGGCTTCCCGTGTTTGCTGCAACACATTGACGCGTAACGTTAGAGGCGCAATTTCGTTATTGGCTGCCAAAATAGCCTCCCAATCATTGGGATAGCCTTTGCGTAACAGCCGAACAATCCATTGTGGATGCGCATAACGATACGCGGGTTTTAAATCCACTTCGGCACAAATCGCCTCTTTTTCACGTAAGAAGTTACGCAACACGCCATTAACCAAGCCTTTTGCCCACGGCTTTTTCAACTTGGGCAGCACCGCAACGGTTTCTGAAACGGCGGCATGTTCAGGGGTTTCCATATAGAGAATTTGATACAAGCCCAATAAAATTAGTTGGTTGATGTCTTCATCTTTGGCTTTCAGTTTCTTTTTGAGCAGTTGCCCCCGAATGGCCTCTAACCGCACCTGCCAACGCAACGTGCCCAACACCATGTTTTGGGTAAAGTTACGTTCACGCCGATCTGAAAACTGCACCAACCCTTCCGGCAATGCCTGACTGAGCGAACGCCCTTTTTCAATCACCGTTAAACAGATTTTAAGTGCAATAAAGCGAGTACTTAAAATCGCTTGCTGATTGGCGGATCCTTTCATAAAAACCGATGCCCAAGCAGCGAACGGGATTGTGCAAA
>JALSJT010000164.1 GCA_026989175.1 Thiomicrorhabdus sp.
GAACCACCTGATCCCATTCCGAACTCAGAAGTGAAACGTCTTAGCGCCGATGGTAGTGTGGGAGGTCCCATGTGAGAGTAGGTCATTGCCAAGCTTATATTCTGAAAAGCCCGTTGTAGCATTGCTATCGCGGGCTTTTTTTTGGCCTGATTTTTGTATTTGGCTAATTTAAAACTCTATTTTTCTGATTTTAATGCCTGAATATAATAGTGAGATTTCGTTTTCTTGGGATTACCTATGGTTGTTGATATTAAGTTCAGGGTTTCCAATTATCGATTATTTGTGGCTTTCTAGTTGTTGAGTACGGCACGTTGAAAATATCGTGCGTGGTGTACTTGCTAAGGCCTTGTGCATAGTTAAAATTATCGTTGGTTACTTGGTTGATAATAATTGAGTGGAGTGCTAGTCCTGAATTTTGAATCGCTTCGATGGAGAGTAGGGTTTGATTGATGCAACCGATACGATTGGCGACCACTAAAACAGTGGGAAGGTTGAGTTGAATGGCAAGGTCTTTATTTAGACCGTCTAATGCTATGGGAGAGTAAAACCCACCTGCGCCTTCAATTATCGTAAAGGAGTTGTTGTTATTCTGACAGGCCGTTATTAAATCTTGAATGGTGATTTTTATATTGGCTTCTTGAATGGCGCGCTGGGGAGAGATAGCCGGTTCAAACTGATAAGGGCAGATTACCTCGAGTGCTTCTGAGGACAGGCAAGCTTGCTGTAGGTACAGTGCATCTTCTGATAGCAGTGAACCATCTGGTTGGCGAATACAGCCTGAAGCAATGGGTTTTCGTGGGGTGACTACTTGACCTTGTTTGATGAGAGTGTTGGCAATGCAACAGGCAACGTGGGTTTTGCCCACGTCGGTATCGGTGCCTGTAATAAAGACGCCTCGCTTTAAGGAGCGTTCGTGGGGTTTTGTTGAGTGCATGAGGGTTTGTTTATAGATTCTCGGTTAAGCGTGCTTGTGCTTCTTGGTATTTATCAAAAGTTTTATTGACGACTTCTTGAGGAAGTTCAGGAGCTGTTTCTGGTGTTTTATCCCATTCTAAGCTTTCAAGATAGTCACGAATGTATTGTTTATCAAAACTAGGAGGGTTTTTTCCGACGCGATAGCTTGATGATGGCCAGAAACGAGAGCTATCAGGTGTTAAGGCTTCATCGATTAGGTAGATCGTTCCGTTATCATCTTCTCCAAACTCAAATTTAGTGTCAGCAATGATAATGCCGCGCTGTAATGCAAATTCAGCGGCATGTTGATAGAGTGCTAAGCTGATTTCACGTACCTTTTCAGAGCGCTCTTTTCCCATGACTTCCACCAGTTGCTCAAAGCGAATGTTTTCATCGTGATCACCTTGTGCGGCTTTTGTTGAGGGGGTAAAAAGAGGTTGAGGGAGTTGTTCGGCAAGTTGAAGGTCTTTTGGCAGGGAAATACCGCAAACACTTTGTGTTTTTTGGTACTCCTTCCAACCAGAACCAACGAGGTAACCGCGTACAATCGCTTCGACCGGTAGAGGTTTTAGTTTTCGAACAATCATGCCACGTCCATCCAGCTCTTGAAGCTCTTCTGGCGTTAGGTAATCTGATAAGCACATGTCTGGTGCTAACTGGTTCGGGACAATGTCCTCCATTTTATGCATCCAAAACTGAGGCATTTCAGTAAGAATACGACCTTTTCCTGGGATTGGTGTCGGTAGAATGGCGTCAAATGCAGAGATTCGATCGGTGGTGACAATTAACAGGTGCTGATCATCAATGTTGTAAATATCCCGTACCTTTCCTTTGTTAATTAAAGGAAGGCTGGTTAGGTGTGACTCATAAAGAGGCTGCATAAAAAATCCTAGTTATTGGGTGTCTGTAAATTTTCGTCTTTGTTTGTATGGGTACTTTAGGCTACCGTAGCGTAGTATAAGAGTGGATATAGCGATTAAAATAATCGTAATGGCAATGGCAATAATTTCCCACTCATTAAGTTCTTTCATGTCTAAAATAAGGTAACGTGCTAAAGCAATAATCGCAATATAGAGTGGCAGTCGAATGGGGAGTTTTCCCGATTCAAGATAAATAGCCACCATCGCGAGTACTTCAAGATAGAGGAAGAGCAAGAGTAGGTCGCCGAGTGTAACGGTTCCATTTTCAAACATCTCGATGATGGCATGTGCACCAGCAATGGTGGTGGCAATTGCAATAACGATGAGTCCGATGAACTCAACCAGATGAATACTTTTTTGAAGGATTTTTTCTGCTGGCGTGTTGAATTTTAAATTTGGAACGGCAGGTTCTTTATTATTCTCTTCTGTATTCATGAGGGTTTTCGCCTATACCTAAAGTAGAAAGGTTAAAGTATATTTTTTTGAGATAAAAATCCACTGTTTCATGAGATAAATTTGGCGATAGAGCAAAAAAACAAGTCGTTAGTTGGAGGTAGTTTTTTAAAAAAGGAAAGTCTCCTTATTTTTGCTCATTTTATAGGATGCTGGTAAAATACATGGATTATTTTATTGTTTATTAAACTTAAGGTGTTTCAACATGGCTAAACAAGAAAACTGGATTGCTCCTTCGATACTATCGGCGGATTTTTCTCAATTAGGTAAGGATGTTAAAGATGTCATTGCATCAGGGGCTGATGTTGTTCACTTTGATGTGATGGATAATCACTATGTGCCGAACTTAACCATTGGACCTTTGGTTTGTGAATCGTTAAAAAACTTTATGGTGAGAGAAGGGGTTAATGCTCCGATTGATGTTCACTTAATGGTTAAACCTGTTGATCGTATTATTGGTGATTTTGCTTCTGCTGGCGCTGATATTATTACTTTCCATCCAGAAGCCTCTGAACATATTGATGGCTCTTTGGGTTTGATTAAAAATGCGGGCTTAAAAGCGGGATTGGTTTTTAACCCAGCGACGTCATTGAGTTATCTTGAGCATGTGATGGATAAAATTGATATGATTCTGATTATGTCGGTTAATCCTGGTTTTGGTGGTCAAGCCTTTATTGATCAGTCATTAGAGAAGTTACGTCAAGCACGTCAGTTAATTGATGCATCTGGTCGTGATATTCGTTTAGAGATTGATGGTGGTGTTAAGGCTGAAAATATTGCAGAAGTGGCCGCAGCGGGTTGTGATACGTTTGTTTCTGGTTCAGGTATTTTTGGAAAAGAGAGTGCTTCAGATGCGAATCGTTATGACACGATTGTTAAGCAGATGCGAGATGCGCTTGCGAGTGCGTAAGAATTTCGTTTAAAAGTATGATTTAAAACAAAACGCCAGTGTCTTATCTTTTTAAGGCGCTGGCGTTTTTATTAGTTTGAGAGACTCTTGCACGAAAGGATGCACGGATAAAAAAGGCTGAAATACGCCTGATTTTCGTTGAAAACCTTGCGAATACCTAGGTATTCCCTACAATTTCCGCCTCAATCAGTCAAATTTCATCTCTTTTTTCTCTTGCGCCCCTCTCGTGCAAAGGTCTCTTTGAGTGTGAATAAAAAATATGCAAAAAATAAAACCCGATTTTGTTCTGATTGATCTAGATGGCACTTTAATCGACAGCGTGCCTGACTTGGCCTATTGTGTTGATGAGATGATGGTACAACTTGGATTGCCTAAACGAGGCCAAGAGGCTGTGCGTAATTGGGTGGGCAATGGTGTTCAGCGTTTAACAGAGCGGGCATTAGTCAACTCGGTGGATGGTATGCCAAGTCAAGCCTTAATGGACAAGGCGTATCCGATATTTTTAGCGCTATACCAGCAGAATAATGCACAACGCTCTCAGGTATATGACGGTGTGGTTGAGGGGCTTTCGTGGTTAAAAAATAATGGTTACCGTCTAGGATGTGTCACCAATAAAGCAGAAACCTTTACTCTCCCGCTATTAAAAAATAAAGAGTTGTTTGAATGCTTTGAGGTTGTGGTAAGTGGCGATACGTGTTCAGAAAAAAAGCCACACCCAATGCCATTGTTGCACGCGGCAAAACTTATGAAGGTTGCACCAGAGAATGCATTGATGATTGGCGACTCTCGCTCAGACGTGAAAGCAGCGCGTGCCGCAGGTTTTCCTGTTTTTTGCCTAACCTATGGCTATAATCATGGAGAAGATATTCGTGATTATCAACCTGATGTAGTGATGGACTCTTTTATGGAATTGCCCAATTATCTAAAAGCGATATCGTAAAATTAATATGAAGTTTTTTAAAGCACTGTTGTTAGAAGTTTTTAGGCCTTTTCTCTGTTTAGGTTCGGGGATTTATCGAGCCATTTTATTTAAGAGACTAGAAAAACAGTCATCCACTAAGGCAGATGTAAAATGAGTCATTTAAATTTTGCTGAGTTAGCAAAGCAGGGCTTTAACCGTGTTCCAATGATGCGAACGGTTTTGTCAGATTATGATACGCCATTAAGTGTTTATCATAAATTAGCGAAAGGTCCATATTCGTATCTCTTTGAATCGGTTCAGGGGGGAGAAAAATGGGGTCGATACTCTATTATTGGCTTGCCCTGTCAAACGCGTTTATTAATTAATGGACACCATATCAAAGAGGTGACCGATGGTGTTGTAATTCAGCATCAGGTTGCTGAAGACCCTTTGGCATGGATTGAAGCGTATCAACAAAAATTTAAAGTGTTTCAGCCAGAAGGGATGCCGGTTTTTAGTGGTGGATTGGTTGGCTACTTTGGCTATGATACGATTCGTTATGTCGAAGAGCGCCTGAAAGAGAGTATGCCTGAGAAAGATGATATCGGTGCACCGGATATTGAACTGTTAGTGTCCGAAGAGCTTGTCGTCTTTGATAATTTAAGCGGTCAAGTGCATGTCATTGTTCATGCGGATTTAACCAATCCTGATGGAGAGACGGTTGCGTTGGCTCGTTTGGATGAGCTCTCTTTAAAGTTAAATCAGCCAATGTCGATGCCTGTTGATCAGCCGAGTCACCAAGCGATTGTTGAAACAGATTTTCAATCCAGTTTTGGTGAGGAAGCATTTAAAAAAGCGGTGTCAAAAATTCAGGACTATATCTTGGCAGGAGATGCCATGCAGGTGGTCATCTCGCAGCAAATGTCGGTGCCTTTTAAAGAGAATCCTATTGATTTATATCGCGCTTTACGCTATTTAAACCCATCGCCCTATATGTTTTTTTTGGATATGGGGGGGGTAAAAATTGTGGGCTCTTCGCCAGAAATATTGGTGCGCTTAGAAGCACAGCAAGTGACGGTTCGTCCCATTGCTGGAACGCGTCGTCGTGGTACAACGCATAAGCAAGATCTGGCGTTGGAGCAAGCCTTATTGAACGACCCTAAAGAGTTAGCCGAGCATTTAATGCTCATTGATTTAGGGCGTAATGATGTGGGGCGTATTGCCCAAGTGGGCAGTGTTGACTTGACTGAAAAAATGGTGGTAGAGCGCTACTCACATGTGATGCACATCGTATCGAATGTCAATGGACAGATTCAGCCAGGGATGAGTGCCATGGATGTGTTGCGCGCTACTTTTCCTGCGGGTACTGTTTCGGGTGCCCCCAAGATTAGAGCGATGGAAATTATTGATGAATTAGAGCCGGTAAAGCGTGGGATTTATGCAGGAGCCGTTGGGTATTTGGGTTGGCATGGCAATATGGACACCGCGATTGCGATTCGTACCGCGGTGATTAAAGATGAAACATTATTTGTACAAGCGGGTGCTGGCATTGTTGCGGATTCTGTGCCTCAATTGGAGTGGGATGAAACGATGAGTAAAGGCCGAGCTATTTTTAGCGCTGCACAATTTGTAACAAAGGGATTAAAAACTGATAATCCGATTTTAGACTTATCGAATCAATAAGGGGAGGAGAAGAATGCTATTAATGATTGATAACTATGACTCCTTTACCTATAACCTTGTTCAATATTTTGGCGAACTGGGTCAGCAAGTTGAAGTGTATCGTAATGATCAGATTTCAATTGAAGAGATTGAAGCGCTTAATCCTAGCTACTTGGTTATCTCGCCTGGACCTTGTACCCCAAATGAAGCAGGCATATCCGTGGCGGCAATTCGTCATTTTGCAGGAAAAATTCCAATTATGGGTGTTTGCTTGGGGCACCAAAGTATCGGTCAAGCCTTTGGCGGTAACGTTATACGTGCCAAGCAAGTGATGCATGGTAAAACGTCTGCGGTGTATCATCATGATATCGGCATGTTTTCTGGTTTGCCAAACCCTGTGCAAACGACTCGCTATCACTCTTTGGTGGTTGAGCAAGAGACGTTACCGTCATGTTTAGAGGTAACGGCTTGGGTACAAAATGCTGAGGGATGTTGTGATGAAATTATGGGAATCCGGCATAAAACCTTGCCCATTGAAGGGGTTCAGTTTCATCCAGAATCCATTTTGACGGAACAAGGGCACAATATGTTAAAGAACTTTTTAGAGCAGCATGCAAAGGTTTCTTAGAAACTTAAAGGTAGGAAGAGGTATGGAACTTAAGCAAGCATTGGAACAGCTGTTGGATCGTCATGAGCTGCACGAAGAGCAGATGGAGTCAGTTATGCAGCAGTTAATGTCAGGCCATGCAACGCAAGCACAAATTGGCGCAATTTTAACGGCCTTACGAATGAAGGGTGAGACCTTGGCCGAGGTCACTTCCGCTGTTCGAGTGATGCGCGCTTTGGCAACCCCTGTTACGTTGAGTGATAAAAGCAAGTTGGTTGATACCTGTGGTACGGGCGGTGATGGTGCAAATACCTTTAATATCTCTACGGCCTGTGCATTTGTGGTGGCCGCTGCGGGTGGGGTGGTTGCAAAACACGGCAATCGTTCTATCTCGAGTCAGTCTGGTAGTGCTGATGTGTTGGAGGCGGCTGGAGTGGTATTAACCCTAACCCCTGAACAAGTCGCAGAGTGTATTCAAGATACGGGGGTTGGCTTTATGTTTGCTCAGGCGCATCATGGCGCAATGAAGCATGTTATTGGTGCACGAAAAGAGATGGGCGTTCGCACAATTTTTAATATGTTGGGCCCATTAACCAATCCTGCAGGGGCGCCCTACCAAGTGGTTGGTGTGTATGACAAATCACTTTTGGCTTTGTTTGCAAAAGTACTGCAAAAACTGGGTTCTACTCATGTGATGGTGGTTCATGCAGAGGACGGCTTAGATGAGATTAGTATCGCCAGTAAAACTTCTGTTGCAGAGTTAAAAGAGGACGAGATTCATTACTGGGAGATTGATCCTTACGATTTGGATATGGATCATGTCAACTTAACCGCGCTGTCAGTAGAGTCTGCGCAGGATAGTTTGAATATTATTCGTTCTGTGTTTGCTAATAGTGACAGTGCCGCAAAAGATATTGTCTGTTTGAATGCAGGTGCGGCACTGTATGTTTCGGGGCTTTCTGAAACCTATCCAGAAGGGGTTACCTTAGCTCGTACCGTGATTGCAAAAGGTTTAGTGCAAAAAAAGTTTAATGAGTTTATCGCAAAAACGCAGTCTTTTGTTTAAGGGTTTTACGATGTCACCTCTCTCGATATGAAGCAGAAGATTAAACGTTGGTTTTTATTGGTTTTGGGAGGTGTTTTTTTTAGCTTGGGGTTAATTGGTATTTTACTGCCACTTTTACCTACAACCCCGTTTATGATCTTAGCGGCTACCTGTTTTGCGAGTAGCTCTCCACGATTCCATCAAACCCTATTAAATAACCGCTGGTTTGGCGCTGATCTTAGGCGTTGGGAAACCTCTCATACGATGAGAAGAGCCACAAAAAAACGAGCCACTGGGTTGATCATTTTGACCTTTGGTTTTTCGATTCTACTGCTGCTGGGAAATATAGTATTGCAGGGTATGCTTTTGGGTGTTGCGTTGGTGTTGTTATTTTTTCTATGGAAAATTCCAGAAGAAAAGGTTGGTTAATGTCATAACATTGGATGATAAAAAAATGAAAATAACCGTTCAGTCCTCCTTAAGAAGAGGTAGTCTGAGTTGTTTATAAATTGAGTAAGGACTGTTTTATGAGTGGTACACCAACGATTTTAAAAAAAATAATTTTACGAAAACTAGAAGAGATTCAAGATAGTTGTGATCAGATATCTTTGAGAGAGATGAGAAAACGTGCGTTGTTAGCACCGGAGCCTAGAAGTTTTGTGGGCGCGATGCAGGCAAAGCTGGAGGCAGGGCAGTCTGCTGTCATTGCTGAAATTAAAAAAGCATCGCCAAGTAAAGGGGTGTTAAGAGACCCATTTGATCCTGTTGAAATTGCAAAAAATTACGAGCAGCATGGTGCGACCTGTTTGTCTGTTTTAACAGATCAAGACTTCTTTCAGGGGTCGAATGCTTATTTAGAGCAGGTGCGTGGAGCAGTTGATCTACCGATTATTCGTAAAGATTTTATTGTGGATGATTATCAGGTGTATGAAGCGCGCGCAATCGGTGCGGATTGTATTCTGTTGATTGCGGCGGCAATTGGGGATGCTCAGATGTCTGAGCTAACCCAGACGGCGCTTACATTGAACATGGATGTGTTAATCGAGGTTCATAATGAAGAGGAGCTTGATCGCGCATTGCGCTTGCCGTTGCCGATGATCGGTATTAATAATCGTGATTTACATAGTTTTGAGGTCTCTTTAGAAAACACCATTCGAATGTTGGATAAGATTCCTGAAAATCGAATTGTGATTACTGAGAGCGGTATTTTAGGCAAAGAAGATGTGCAAAAAATGCGAGATCACCATGTAAACAGTTTTTTAGTGGGTGAGGCGTTTATGCGAGCGGAAAACCCAGGTGAAAAATTGGCCGAGTTGTTCTCAATAGAAGAGAGCACTTAGAAAAAAAGCTTAACCCTACTCTTTTTAAGTTGTTTTGAGTTATTAACAGGGGGGGGAAGTTTTTTTGAAAATAGTTAGAGACCTTTGCACGAAAGGATATATGGATAAAAAAGGCTGAAATATTCCTGATTTTTGTTGAAAACCTTGCGAATATCTAGGTATTCCCTGCGATTTCTGCCTCAATCAGCCAAATTTCATCTCTTTTTTTTTCGTATCCCTTTCGTGCAAAGGTCTCAGTTAGATTTTAAGTTTAAGGAGGATAGCATGGCAACTGTGGTTACGTGGCAAGGAAAGATGGCTTTTGAAGCGAAAACAGAAGGGGGGCATGCGGTATTAATGGATGCTTCTCCTGATGTAGGGGGAGAGGATCGCGGGCCACGTCCAATGGAGATGGTCTTGATGGGGTTGGGTGGCTGCACAGGGATTGATGTAGTGTTAATGCTGCAAAAAGGGAAGCAGGACATTGAAGGCTGTCAGATTGAGATAACCTCTGAACGCTCTGATACGGTTCCGAAAGTGTATAGCAAGATTCATGTGCACTTTAAGGTAACTGGAACGGCGCTTAATGAAAAGAAAGTGAAGCGTGCGGTGGATCTTTCGGCCGAAAAGTATTGTTCGGTCTCTAAAATGTTGGAGGCGACCGTCGCACTGTCACATGATTATGAAATTATTGAGCTGTCTCAATCTTGAGCTTCAGATAAGGCGGTTTTAATGGCCACTATCATCCCATTGGTAAGACGTTTTAGTTGCTCTTGTGGAATATTGAACGCAGGCATCGTGTAGACAAGCTTGCCAAAAGGGCGTAGCCAAACGCCACTTTCTATCGCGTGGGCTTGTACACGTTCTCCTAGGTCGCCTTTTTCCAGTTCGACCACCCCAATTGCTCCGAGTACACGAACCTCTTTGATGCCTGAGTAGCCGTTTAAAGGGAGTAGTGCTTGCTGTAGGTGCGATTCGATTCGTTGAATATTTTCTTGCCAAGGGCTGGATAAGAGTAGATCAATGCTCGCAATGGCCGTCGCACATGCTAACGGGTTGGCCATAAACGTGGGACCATGCATTAAGAGCCCTGGTGCTCCGTCACTGATGACTTGACTAACGGTATTGGTGGTCAGAGTGGCGGCCAGTGTTAAATTTCCTCCCGTGAGTGACTTTCCTAAGCAAAGAATATCCGGTGTAATTTCCGCCCATTCACAGGCAAAAAGCTTGCCTGTTCTCCCAAACCCAGTCGCAATTTCATCTGCAATGAGTAAGACCTTATGTTTCTGGCAAAGTTGTTGAATTTGTTTTAGGTAGTCTGGTCGGTAAAAGCGCATTCCTCCCGCTCCCTGAACAATCGGTTCAATGCAAGCGGCGGCAATGGAGTGATGATGTTTTATGAGCAAAGCTTCAAATGCTTTAATGTCTTGATCGTCAGAGTCAAGATGAAAGCCCGGTTGTGGTGCGGGCGCAAAGTGATGTTTTCTTAGGGTTTGATTGAAAATATGGTGCATCCCATTGTCAGGGTCGCAGATAGCCATGGTGGCAAACGTGTCTCCATGGTAACCAGCTTTAACGGTAATAAGTTGTTTTTTATTGGGTTGCTGTAAGCTGATCCAGTACTGTAAGGCCATTTTAATGGCAACTTCCATTGCAACAGAGCCAGAGTCACTAAAAAAAATCTTATCAAGTCCAGCAGGGGAGAGGGTGATTAAGCGTTGCGCGAGTTCAATGGCTGGCTGGTGTGTTAGACCTCCGAACATGATATGGGGCATAATCTCAATTTGTTGGTGCATCGCTTTTTGAATAACGGGATGGTTATAGCCATGGATGCAGGCCCACCATGAAGACATCCCATCCACCAGCTCTCGATTGTCCGCTAATGTAATGATGGAGCCCTGTGTTTTTTGAACACCAATGGTGGCAACAGCGCTCGGCATTTTGGCATAAGGGTGCCAAATATGTTTTTGATCGAATTCTAGGAGTTGCTGCCAGTCGCTTTTCATGAAATAGCCATACTATATTTTTTAAAAGCCTATTTTATCAGCCTTCATGGTAGGGAGGGTGAAAAACAAGCAGTGCCCCTGTTGCGTTCTCTGTATTGCTTGTTACAATACGGCAAAAGCTCAGGAGCGTAATCTCAGTAAAGGCTTTTGATTGTGTTAAAAATGTTTTTTTTGAAATTAGTTAACAATTAGTGTTGACAGTCTAATAAAACTCTATAGAATACGCACACACAATTTGGAGGGTTTCCCGAGTGGCCAAAGGGGGCAGACTGTAAATCTGCTGGCTCCGCCTTCGGTGGTTCGAATCCACCACCCTCCACCATATTGCGGGTATCGTATATTGGCTATTACCTCGGCCTTCCAAGCCGATGAGAGGAGTTCGATTCTCCTTACCCGCTCCATATTTCAAGGCTCTCTTTGTTGGTTTGTTAATTCAGATTGATAGAGAGAGCCTTTTT